>JBOHWJ010000242.1:0-8378 GCA_050736495.1 Binataceae bacterium (SeqCode)
CCGCCCCTCTCCGTCCGCGCCGCATCACGGTGCTTCGGGCGCGTGCCCAAGGCGCTACGGCTCCAACCGCTCCATCATCCGCGGAAACGGCACCGCCTCGCGCACATGATGAATCCCACAAATCCACGATACCGCCCGCTCGATTCCCATGCCGAACCCGGCATGCGGCACCGAACCATAGCGGCGCAAGTCGAGGTACCAGTTGAACGGCTCTATTGCCAGGCCATTGTCGATTAGCCGCCCCCTGAGCGTCTCGTAATCGTCCTCGCGCTGGCCGCCGCCGATGATCTCCCCATAACCTTCGGGCGCCAGCATGTCGACGCATAGCGCGAGGTCCGGCCGCGCCGCGTCGCGCTTCATATAGAATGGCTTGCACGCGGCGGGGTAGCGATGGACCAGCACCGGCCGGTCGAAATCGCTCGAAAGCGCGGTCTCCTCGTCGCCGCCAAGATCATCGCCCCAGTTGACCGTGAGCCCCTTGGCCTTGAGCCGCTCGACAGCTTCGTCATAGGTGATACGCGGATAGGGCTTTTGCGCGGCCAGTTCGAGCTTCGTGGTGTCGCGCTCGAGTACTTTCAGTTCCTCGCGGCGGCGGTCCAGAATCCGGCTCACGATGTAGGCGACGAAGTCCTCGGCCAGTTGCATATCCTCGTCGAGCGTGTAGTAGGCCACTTCCGGTTCGACCATCCAGAATTCCGTCAGATGGCGGCGCGTCTTGGACTTCTCGGCACGAAAGGTCGGCCCGAAGCAATAGACCTTGCCGAAGGCCAACGCGCCCGCCTCGGCGTATAGCTGGCCGCTCTGGGTGAGATAAGCCTTGCGCTCGCCGAAGTAGTCAATCTCGAACAGATTGGTGGTGCCCTCGCACGAAGTCGGAGTCAGGATGGGCGCGTCGAACAGCACGAAGCCGCGTTCGTGGAAAAAATCGCGGCAAGCCGCCTCGACTTCGCTGCGTACTCGCAGCACCGCATGCTGGCGCTGCGAACGCACCCATAGATGACGCAGATCGAGCAGGAAGGCGACGCCGTGTTCCTTGGGCGTGATCGGATAATCGGCCGCGGCGGCGCAAACCTTGTAGCTCTTGAGCGTAAGCTCGATTCCGCCGGGCGCGCGCTTGTCGGCCCGCACCGTGCCAGTTACCTCAAGCGAAGTTTCCTGGGTCAAGTGATCGGCGGCGGCGAAACTCTCCTCGCCGAGATCAGCGCGCGAGGCCACGCACTGGCAGACGCCGGTGCCATCGCGCATCAGAAGGAAATGGATCTTGCCACTGGAGCGGCGATTGTAGAGCCATCCGCGCAACGTCACTTCCTCGCCCACGTAACGGCTCAAGTCTTCGATATAAGCCCACGCCATACGCACTATTTAAACACATCGAGCCGGATTATCGAGTCATCGCCCCCGCGAGCCGTGCGCCCGGGGACGCGCCATTGTAATATGGGCGCCCTATGAACGGGCTCGATTACGCGATCGTGGCAATCATCGGCTTAGGCGCACTCTACGGGCTGATGCGCGGCGCACTCCGGATCCTTACCTCGATTCTCTCACTGGTGGTCGCGATTTATCTGGCTTCGACCTACTACCAACAGGTGGGCGCGTACGTGCAAAGGCAGTTCGGCACCAGCCCGACGACCGGCGCCATAGTCGGCTATGCCGCGATCTTCGCGGTCATTTTCGTCATAGTGGAGTTCGCCGGACGGCGCGTGATTCGCCTGACTCAGATCATCCATTTGGGCTGGATCGATCGCCTTGGCGGCGGTATTTTCGGCGGCGCTATCGCGGCGGTGATCGCCGGACTCGCGGTCGTGATGTTGGCGACGATATTGCCGGACAATCCGCCGATGTTGCGCAACTCGCAACTGGCGCCCCGGGTCCTGGCCTTTAACGATGCGATGCTGGGGTTCGTACCTCCGCAAGTGCGGTCGGTCTACGAGTCCAAGCGCGACGAATTGACGCGTTATTGGGCGGAAAAAACCAGAAGCCCAGCCATCGCGCCGTCATCGACGAGGTAAGCCGGGCTTTCCGTGCCGGAATTCGTGGACTATCGCGAACTCAGATCAGGGCTTCATCGACTGCGCGTACGAGATGCTGTTTGGGCACCGCGCCGACGATCTGCTCCTTGACCTGGCCGCCCTTGATTATCACCAGGTTCGGAATACCGCGGACACCGAAGCGGGCCGGGGTCTCCGGATTGTCATCAACATTGACCTTGACGACTTTGAGCCGACCCACATATTGACCTGCAACCTCGTCAACAAAGGGCGCTATCGCGCGACATGGCGCGCACCACGGCGCCCAGAAGTCGACCAGTACAGGCGTGGGAGACTTCATCACTTCCTGTTCGAAGTTCGCGTCCGTGACATGAGTTACATTTTCAGTGGCCATCGGAACCCTTTCTCCTCAGCCTATCCGTTACAAACTCAATGTAGGTACGCTATTCCTTGCAGTCAAGGACGGCCTTGAAACTATGGCCTTGACTGGGTGCCAATGAGGGACCATCAATGGCGCATATGAACCAACCGAGTCGCCGCGCCGGCGCGCGGTTGCAGCCCGGCCTCGCTTTCATCACCATCGCTGCCAGTCTGCTGGCTGTTCTTCTGATAGTCACCGCATTCGCTCCGGCGACGGCGTGGGCCTACGCCGATAAAGAGACCGACCGTATCCCGGCGCCGAACTTCACCTGCAAGATATGGCTTAATTCCCCACCGCTGACGCTCCAGCAGTTGCGTGGCAAAGTCGTGCTAATCGATTTCTGGGAATACACCTGCATCAATTGTATCCGCACGTTTCCCTATCTGCGCCGATGGAACCAGCTCTACCATCCGCTGGGTCTCGAGGTGATAGGAGTGCATACGCCCGAATTCGCCTTCGCCAAAAACGTCAACAACGTCAAAGACGCGGTCAAGCGCTTCGGGTTCACCTTTCCAATCGCGGTCGACAACGACTCCGCCGTGTGGAACGCCTTTCACAACCAGGCGTGGCCGGGGGATTACCTGATCGACAAGAACGGGCGAATAGCCGCCGTCCATTATGGCGAAGGCGACTACGGCGATTTCGAACTGGAAATTCAGAAACTGCTCGAGGAAGCTAACCCGAAGCTCAACTTCAACACCGCCCAATATCGGATTCCCAAGGAGGAATTCGCCGATAGATTCGCCGGCGTATGCCATCGCGCGACGCCCGAGACCTACCTCGGCTATGAGCGCGGTCTCAACGTCGCCAATCCCGGCGGCGAGGATCGCACCCAGGAGGTCCATTACGTGGCGCCTTCCGACATCTCCGTGGACCAGTTCGCGCTCAGTGGCGACTGGCTGGCGGGCGCCGAATACGTCCGTCACATGAGCACGGTCAAGGGTCTGGACGATGCGGTCACGCTGCATTACCAGGCCAACGCGGTCTATCTGGTGGCGGGCTCGGATGACGGCAAGCCGCGTCCGCTCTACATCACCCAGGACGGCAAGCCGCTGGCGCCTGACGCGCGCGGTGTCGACGTCAAGGCCGACAACGAGGGGCGCACCTATCTGACACTTGCCGGCAAGCGGATGTACTATGTGGTGCGCAATCCCGACTTCGGCGAGCATATACTGCGGTTGTTCGCGACCACGCCAGAGGTCTCGCTCTACTCTTTCACGTTCGGCAACAACTGCGAGAACAAGTTCGCCCACAACTGAACGCGGCGGGTTGCGCGTTCCTTGACAGCGCCGTCAGCCTCGTGGTCTACCAGCGACAGCGGGTGTGTGCGGCGCGCCATGGTGATCGCGTGCCAGCCGATGCTGTTTTTGAAACGCCCGTGGCCGCGTCCCGACGCCTCGCCAGATTGCGTCCGCGCGACAGCGAAAACAACCTGCGAAAAAGGAGTCCGTGCGATGAAAGCCGCCGTGTTTCATGGGCCGAAACAGCCCTTGACGATCGAACAAGTTGATATCGACAAGCCCAAGGAGCGCGAGGTGCTGGTCAAGACCGTCGCGAGCGGCGTATGCCACAGTGACCTCCATTTCGTCGATGGCTTCTACCCCTATCCCGCCCCCGCCGTGCTCGGGCATGAGGCCGCCGGAATCGTCGAAGAAGTCGGCCGCGACGTGACCTACCTCAAGGCGGGCGATCACGTGATCGCATGCCTCTCGGTCTTCTGTGGCTATTGCCCCGACTGTATGTCGGGCCATCCCAACCGCTGCTCCAACAAAGCGGCGACGCAACGCGCCAAGAGCGACGCCTCGCGTCTCTCGCAAGGTGGCAAGCCGGTGCGCCAATTCGCCGACCTTTCCTCCTATGCGGAGAAGATGCTCGTGCATGAAAACGCGCTGGTGAAAATCGGTAACGACGTTCCGCTCGACCGCGCCGCGCTTATCGGATGCGGCGTCACCACCGGCGTCGGCGCCGTGCTTAACACCGCGCGCATCGAACCCGGTTCGACAGTCGCGGTTTTCGGATGCGGCGGCGTCGGAATCTCGGCCATCCAGGGTGCGCGTATCGCCGGCGCCCGCCAGATAATCGCGGTCGATCAATTTGAATCCAAGCTCGCGATGGCGAAGCGCTTCGGCGCCACGCATACCGTCGACGCCTCGCATGCCGACGCGGTCGACGCGATTCGCGAACTGACCGGCGGCGGTCCCACCAGCGGCGTCGACTACGCGTTCGAGGCGGTCGGCGTGAAGAAACTCGCGGAGCAATGCTTCGAGTGCATCAAGCCCGGCGGCACCGCCACCATCATCGGCATGATCCCGGTCGGCCAGAAGGTCGAAATCGACGGTCCCAAACTGCTCACCGAGCGCAAAATCCAGGGTACCAACATGGGCTCTAACCGCTTCCGCATCGACATGCCGCGTTACATTGACTATTACCTGCAAGGGCGTCTCAACCTCGATGATATGATCAGCCGGCGCGGCAAGCTCGAGGACGTCAACGAAGCTTTCCGCGCGATGAAGAACGGCGAGGTCGCCCGCACCGTGTTGATGTTCGAATAGGTCCGCGGGTTAAGTCAGGATTGGCGTCGAGAGGGCCGGGGTCCCAAGGGTTCCCGGCCTCTCGATGCTGTAGGTCAACCATCTTTTTTCGACGGCGGCGACGGCCGCGACGCGAATTAACGGAGTAAATCGATGAAAGCCGCAGTTTTCCACGGCCCCAATCAGCCGCTCACGATCGAGCAAATCGATATCGACGAACCGCGCGACCACGAAGTCCTGGTCAAGACGGTCGCGACCGGCGTATGCCACAGCGACCTCCATTTCGTCGAGGGCCTCTACCGGCATCCCGCGCCCGCGGTACTCGGCCACGAAGGCGCCGGCATCGTCGAGAAGGTCGGCAAAGCCGTCAGCTATCTCAAGCCGGGCGACCACGTCATCTCGTGTCCGTCGGTCTTCTGCGGCTATTGCGAAGAATGCATGTCGGGTCATCCCAATCGCTGCTCGAACCGGCGCGCGACGCAGCGGTCCAAAGGCGACACCCCGCGCCTGTCGCAAAACGGCCAGCCGGTCCGCCAGTTCAGCGACCTCTCGACTTACGCCGAGAAGATGTTGCTGCATGAGAACGCGCTCGTGAAGATCACCAACGACATCCCGCTCGACCGCGCCGCCCTCATCGGATGTGGTGTCACCACCGGCGTCGGCGCCGTGCTCAACACGGCGAAAATCGAGCCGGGCTCGACTGTCGTGGTTTTCGGATGCGGCGGCGTGGGCATTTCGGCGATCCAGGGCGCGCGTATCGCCGGCGCTTGCCAGATCATCGCGGTGGACCAGTTCGAGTCCAAGCTCGCGATGGCCAAACGCTTCGGCGCCACGCACACCATCGACGCTTCGCATACCGACGCGGTCGGGGCCATCCGCGAGATGACCGGCGGCGGCGCCAATGCCGGCGTCGACTACGCGTTCGAGGCGGTCGGCGTGAAAAAGCTCGCCGAGCAATGTTTCGAATGCATTAAGCCCGGCGGCACCGCCACCATTATCGGGATGATCCCGTTGGGCCAGAAAGTTGAAATCGATGGGCCTAAGCTCCTTACCGAACGCAAGCTGCAAGGCACAATGATGGGATCGAATCGTTTCCGCATCGACATGCCGCGTTACGTCGACTATTACCTGCAAGGTCGGCTGAATCTTGACGACATGATCAGCAAGCGCGGCAAGCTCGAAGACGTCAACGAGGCGTTCCGCGCGATGAAAAACGGTGAAGTCGCCCGCACCGTGCTGATGTTCGAGTGACCATCAACTAGGAAATAGCGCTGCGGCGCGCCTCCAAGGAGAGCGAGAGCGCAATGACAAAAAGAGCCGGCCCACAAGGACCGGCTCTCTCGTTTTCAACCCGTTAACGGGAAAGACCCGTCCGCTAATTCACCGCCGTGTTGCGCCGCGCCATGAGCGCATTCACGTCGAACTTGAACACGCGCGCGGCGTTCAGTCCGAGTATCTTCGCGCGCTGATCTTCGGTCAGATGGCCCATCTGGCGTTCGATCGCCTGGTACGAATGCGGCCACGAACCCTCATGATGCGGATAGTCGTTGGCCCACATGAAATTGTCGATGAGATTGTACTTCACGGCGAGGTCGAGCCCGACGCGATCTTCCTGGAAGGTGGTCGCACCGTTGCTGCGAAAGTACGCGCTCGGCAGTTTGGGAAGCTTCGGATAAGCCCACATGTGATGCTTGCGATAGGCCTCGTCCATCGCGTCCAGCGCCCACGGCACCCAGCCGATGCCGCATTCGATAGCGGCGAAACGGATCTTCGGGTGGCGCTCGATCACGCCCGACGCGCATAGATTCGCGATCGGTTCGATGGTCGGCGACAGCGAATGCGAAACGTAGTTGATGACCGCACCGCCGTCCTTGCGCGCCGCGCGCGGGTCGCGCCCCGTCGAGATATGAAACGTGATCGGCAGATCGTGGTCTTCGATCACCGCCCACAAAGGTTCATACATGCTGAAGTTATAGTTCGGATGACGGGCGTCGTAGGAGCCGAAGACCGGCTTGCACGGCAGCGTGACGCCGCGAAAGCCCATCCTGGCCACGCGTTTTATCTCCGCAATCGCGAGGTTCACGTCGGAGGTCATAATCGCCGCCATCGGCGACATGAACCCGTTGTACTGGCCGAAGCTCTCCCACGCCCAGTCGTTCCATGCGTGGCATTGCGCGGCGCCGAACTCCGGATCCTGCGTCGCCCACATCAACAGTCCCTTGTTGGGAAAAATGATTTCGGCGTCGATGCCGTCAAGCGCGTGATCCTTTATCCGCTGGAGCGGGTCATAGCCGGCTTTGGCACGGACGCTGTCCTCGCCCTCGAACTTGAACTCACGGTCGACCGCGCGCGAACGCTGCCAACCCTCGGACACCATCCACTTGACGCCCTTCTCGTCAGTTTCGATATGGGGCAGACGCGGGAGGAATTTCTTATCTATGCGTTCCTGCCACAGATTGGAGGGTTCATTGCAGTGGCAGTCGGTGGAGATCATCACGTACTTGTTCGGATCGCCCGGCCGCGCGGTGCGTTCCCAGCCGTGGTGGCCCGGAGTTTCGAGCCGCCACTGGTTGGGCTGGTTGACTTCAATCACGTCCATGCGTTTTCTCCTTAAGCGGTTGCGAGTCGTAGGATTCGCGTTTGATATCCTCAACATGCCGCCGTACCGGCGACCTTCGACTCTTACTATTATGGCCTACGTTACGAAGCCGGGACAGCCTGAGGCAAGCCCCGCTAAAGCTATGCGTTGACCCGCGGTCCAAACCCGCAAACGGCTACCCTATTTCGATCGGCGCTCGGGCTCGTCCGTGAAGAGCCGCCGGTGACGCAGCCGACACGCACGTGACCGCCTCAGTTGATGGCGGCCTGACGGCGCTTCAGCAGCAAATCGACGTCGAAGTTGAACATCCGCGCCGCGTTAAGCCCGAGGATCTTCGCGCGATGCGCGTCCGGCAGGTTGCCCATCTGCCGCTCGATCGCCTCGGCCGAATGCGGCCACGTGCCTTCGGCATGCGGATAGTCATTGGCCCACATGAAATTGTCCACGAGGCGAAATTTCTCCGCGAGTTCCAGACCCGCCGGATCTTCCTGAAACGTGGCGGCGCCATGCTGGCGGAAATACTCGCTGGGCAGTTGCTTCAGTTTCGGAAAGGCCCACAGGTGATGCTTGCGATAGGCCTCGTCCATCGCGCCGAGCGCCCACGGCACCCATCCGATACCGCATTCGATTGCGGCAAAGCGGAGTTTCGGGAAACGCTCCAGCACGCCCGAGGCGCAGATATTGGCGACCGGCTCGATCGTCGGCGAGAGCGAATGTGAAACGTAGTTGATCACGGCGCCGCCGTCGGCACGCGCCGCGCGCGGGTCGCGCCCGGTCGAGACGTGAAATGTGAGCGGCAGGCCGCAATCCTGGATCACCGCCCACATCGGGTCGTAGAG
>JBOHWJ010000243.1:0-1949 GCA_050736495.1 Binataceae bacterium (SeqCode)
GTATATTGGTGACCGGAGGGGCGGGCTTCATCGGGTCGCACACGGTCGACGCCCTGGTCGCGGCGGGCACGCATGAAGTTGCGGTGATCGACAGCCTGTCGGCGGGCAAACGCGAGCGGCTCAACCCAAAGGCGCGCTTCTACCGGGCCGACCTGCGCGCCGTCGCCGAAGTCGCGGACGTAATCGCCCGCGAGAGACCCGAGGTCGTCTATCACCTGGCCGCGCAGATGGATGTGCGCAGGTCGGTCGCCGATCCGGCCTTCGACGCGCAGGTCAATCTGGTTGGCTTCCTCAACATGATGGAGGCGGCGCGCCAAAACGGACTGCGGCGCGTCATTTTCTCATCGACCGGCGGTGCCATCTATGGCGAACAGGAGACCTTTCCCTGCGACGAGGATCATCCGCGCCGTCCGGTCAGTCCCTACGGCGTCGCCAAGCATGCGACCGAGAACTACCTGTTTTTCTACAAGGTCCAGTACGGCATCGATTACCTGGCGTTGCGCTACGCCAACGTCTACGGCCCGCGCCAGGATCCCCACGGCGAGGCGGGCGTGGTCGCGATTTTCTGCGGCCGTCTGCTTGAGGGCAAGCCGGCGACGATTTTCGGCGACGGCGGACAGACGCGCGACTATGTTTTCGTCGGCGATGTCGCCCGCGCCAACCTGGCGGCGCTGACCTCGGCGGCATCGGGCGCGGTCAATATCGGCACCGGGGTCGAGACCGACGTGAACCAGCTCCATCGTGCCTTGGCATCGGCCGCCGGCGTCAAGGCCGATCCCATCCATGCGCCCGAGCGTCCCGGCGAGCAGCGCCGTTCGGTGATCTCACCGGCGCGCGCGGCAACCGTGCTTGGATGGCGTCCCGAAGTGAGCCTTGAACAGGGGCTGAAGCGCACCTTTGAGTATTTTAAGGAACGCTTCGCGCATAACGACTGAGAGCATGCTACAATTCCATGCTTGGGTAATAGTCCACACGCAGGTGGAGGGCCTTCCGCCATGGCCGTGAAGGACGCGAGGCATGCGCAAATAGTCAATGACCGCTCCTGAGCTGATTCGCAACTTTTCGATCATCGCGCATATCGATCATGGCAAGTCGACGCTTGCCGATCGGCTGCTCGAACATACCGGCGCGCTCAGCAAGCGTGAACTCAAGGAACAGTTCCTCGACTCGATGGATCTGGAGCGCGAGCGCGGCATCACCATCAAGGCGCGCTCAGTGCGGCTCAATTACACCGCCCGGGACGGGCGCGCCTACGTGCTCAATCTCATCGACACGCCCGGCCACGTTGATTTCGCCTACGAAGTTTCGCGCAGCCTCGCGGCCTGCGAGGGTGCGCTGCTGGTGATCGACGCGAGCCAGGGGGTCGAAGCGCAGACGCTCGCGAATGTCTACATGGCGCTCGACCATGGCCTCGAAATCGTTCCCGTGATCAACAAAATCGATTTACCAGGCGCCGATGTCGAGCGCACGCGCGCCCAGATCGAGCAAGTGATCGGGCTTAGCGCCGCCGACGCCATTTTGACCAGCGCCAAAGAGGGCATTGGCATCGAAGAGGTGCTTGAGGCGGTGGTGACGCGGATTCCCGCGCCCAAACCGCCCTCCGGCAAACCGCCACGCGCGCTCATCTTCGACAGTTGGTACGATCCTTACGAAGGCGTAGTCGGCCTGGTGCGGCTTTTCGACGGCGAGTTGCGCCGCGGCATGAAGATTCGCCTGATGGCGACCGGCAAGACCGGCGAGGCGATGCGGCTGGGGTTCTTCACGCCGCATGAGGAACCGGCCGAAACGTTGGGGAGCGGCGAGGTCGGTTTCGTCGTCGCGGGCATAAGGATGGTCGCTGATATGCGCGTCGGCGACACACTGACGGACGCCGAACATCCGGCGGCCGAGCCGCTGGCGGGCTTCAAGGAGCTCAAGCCGATGGTCTTCGCGGGACTCTACCCGACCGA
>JBOHWJ010000244.1:0-1545 GCA_050736495.1 Binataceae bacterium (SeqCode)
CACCTGAACCGCTCGAACCCGATCACTACTACATTTTCGAAGTGTCGCGCGGCTCGGGTTCGATCAGTTGGGAGGCGGTTAAGGTCAGTGCCGACGGCTCGCTGGAAAGTTACGTCGCGGAGCCACGAGCGGGCACCAGCTATCGCCTATGTTGCAACGTCGGTCTGGATTTTACCGTGACCGGCGGCGCTTTGCCTGGAACGGACAGTTCAATCGCGCCGGGCGGCGATAACGGTCCGGCGCCATCGATGCAGTAAGCCCGGTAATCCCGTTCCAGAATCGGCGGAAGTTGAGCGCGCTCGGAATCCGCTTGGGCTTGGACCGTTGCAATCTGGTAGGCACGCTCTCGCCGCGTTCTTGCACATTGTTTGGCGCGCCGCGCTATGCAATCTTTCCAACCGCGCGAATCTTCGGTATTACCCTAAACGATCATGGACTGAACCGCAGTGGGCAATTTCAGATTCTATCGGCGCATGAAGATCTTCCCCGGACTCTCCGTCAACCTGTCAAAATCAGGGCCGAGCCTGACGGTAGGGATGCGCGGCGCGCACATGACCTTCGGCCGTAGCGGCATCAGGCGCACCATCGGCATCCCCGGAACCGGCATCTATTACACCTCGCACACGGGCGCTCATAGCGGCTTCCATTCCGCCCATACCGAGACGCCGGTCGATTCGCGGACGCAGGCGGCCGCGGACCGTGTCGCCGGATTCGCGATGCTCGCAGTGATCGTGGTGGTGGTGCTGATAATCGGCGTCGCGATCGGTTCCGCCATCGGCCACGGCTGACGCCGATACGATTGAAGGGAAACGCCGCTGGCGTAGCTGTCCATGGGACGGATGGACTGACCTTAGATGCCGAGCGAAAGAGCCAAGGACAACAAAGCATTAGCCGCGACCTGTGCGGCCTGCCAGAAGTCGCTATCGACCGAGATGATGGTTTCCTTGAACGGGCGCGAGAACGGCTGCCTACGGCAATATCCGGTATGTATTGCGTGCGCGAACGGCGGCTGGCGCCCGCCGGAATTCAGCGGCGTCTACAACTTTCGCCCGACGTGATCATGCGCCTGCACGCCACTCGCGCGTGTCAGCCGTACATCCGTTTGGCTTCGGTGGCCAACTCGCCGCGAAAATCCGGATGCGCCACCGCGACCAGTTCGCGAGCCCGCTCACGCAGCGATTTGGCCTTGAGCGTCGCAATTCCGTATTCGGTCACGACGTAATGGACGAAGGCGCGCGGCAAGTCGAACACGCTCGCCGGCATCAGGCTCGGCCCGATTCGAGATACGCGCTGGCCCTTGACCATCGCGCTCGCGGGCAACACGATGATCGACTTTCCGCCCGCCAGACATGAGCCGACGCCGAAGGCGATTTGCCCGCCAGTGCCAGTGTACATGTGATGGCCGATCGATTCGCTGCCAACCTGGCCGGTGAAGTCGACGCCGAGTGCGTTGTTGACGGAGACGAGTCCCTCCTCGCGCGCGATCAGCCGTATGTCGTCGGTGTAGTTGAAATCGTAAAGCTGGAAGACCGGGTTGCCATCGGC
>JBOHWJ010000245.1:0-6142 GCA_050736495.1 Binataceae bacterium (SeqCode)
GCCCGCGGTTGCGCAGTTCGCTCATCACCCGCAGCCAGCATTTCGCGCCTTCGGTCTGTTCGATCCAAATCCTCAGGATTTCTTTGTGACCCGAACAACGAATGCCAATCGCCAGGTATACCGCACGCTTGGTGACCATGCCTTCGTTGCGGATTTTCACTCGCAGCGCGTCGCAGAATACGATGGCTTAGGTCGCGTCCAGCCCTCGGCTCTGCCACGCCGCCACTTCCTCGAGCACCGAATCGGTCACCGCGCTGACCAGGTCCGGCGAGATCTCGGCCCGGTAGAGTTCGCCGACATGCTCTGCGATCTCCCGGGTCGTCATTCCGCGCGCGTACAGCGCGACAATCTTCTCGTCGAAGCCCGCGAACCGTCGCCGGTACTTCCCAATTAGCACCGGGTCGAAGCGCCCGTGACGATCACGCGGAATCGTCAGCGCCAGCTTGCCCGCGTCGGTTAGCACGGTCTTGCTGCTGTAGCCGTTACGCTGATTCCCCGCTTCGCCTTCCACCGCGTTGCAAATGGTGGTCCATCTCGGCATTCAACATCCGTTCCGCCAGCCGCTTCTTCAGCTCATCCACCAAACCGCCGTTGTCGAATACCGTTGCCGAGTCCCGCCCTTCTAATAGCTGCTCCAGCACCTCATCCGAAATTCCGCTTTCCTTGTTGGCCGCCATACCCTTCTTCTCTCGCCCAGTCGGGCCTCTTTGTATGGCTCACGAACACGAAATTTCCGACACACTCGACGCTGCAGGCCGAACTGCCTGAACTCGGCCAGCTCGACCGGCGGGCGCTTGCCAAGCTGGCCGGCGTGGCGCCGCTTAGCCGTGACAGCGGCAGCCTGCGCGGCAAGCGTACGGTGTGGGGCGGTCGCGCACCAGTGCGCACCGCGCTCTACGTGGCCACCCTCGCCGCGGTGCGTTGCAACCCAATTCTCAGCGCCTTTTACCGGCGTCTGCGCGGCGCGGGTAAACCGCCCAAACTGGCGCTCACCGCCGCCATGCGCAAGCTTCTCGTTATCCTTAATGCCATCCTTAAACATCGCACTCCATGGAGCCCCGCATGCCCGGCAAATCTCTAAAGCGGGTTGCGCGCGCGCCCTTGTATCTAGAGAAAGGCTCATAGTGAGCATCTTTCCCTCGGCCTCTCACAAAAATTGGAGGCCGGGGGAAAGATGCGGGGGGTTGGGGGGATGGGCTTAAGATTTTGGGATGCGAAGCCGCGACGATCTGCGGAGGCGGGCTAGGACTCTTTCCCCTGGCCCACGACGCCGATCGCGGCGAGCCTCAACTGAATCGCTTGACGGTGGCGCCGGTGAGTGGAGAGGTGCTGGCTGCCAAAGGGTTGTCTGCGACAGACCGTGCGCGGACCTGGTCCTGAAGAGACCGAGTGAGAGCTTGGCCTGGGTCGTCGCAGTCGCGTTCTCGAATGTACAAGCCCGAACGGTTGCCCGGACCGTGAGTCCGTATCGTGCAAGGGTGGGCTGTGACAGAGGAGGAGAAGATGACGCGCGAAGTTTTTGTTGGAGTCGACGTCTCGAAAGATCGGCTGGATGTGGCATTCAGGCCCAGTGGCGAGAAGCTGATCGTTCCAAATGATCGGCGCGGGATTACCCGGCTGGTGAGGACCATCAGTCGCCTTACACCCGAATGCGTGGTGCTGGAGGCGAGCGGCGGGTACGAGCGGAGATTGCTGGAGCGGTTGGCGGAAGAGGAGTTGCCGGTTGCTCTGGTAAATCCTCGCAACATTCGTGAGTTCGCGCGCGCCAGCGGTCGGCTCGCCAAGACGGATGCGATCGATGCCGCAGTGCTTGCGCACTTCGCTGAGGTGATGAAGCCCGAGTTGCGCCGTCTGCCCGATCCGGAAACTCGGAAGCTGAGGGCATTGATTACCCGACGCAACCAGCTCGTGCGGATGATGACGGCGGAGCAGAACCGACAGTTACAGGCGCTCGAGAGTGTACGCGCTGGGCTGGCCGCGATCATTCGATGCCTGAAGAAGCAGATAGCAGTACTGGATAAGCAGCTCGCGGCACTCATCCGGGCGACGCCGGCGTTCCGTCAAAAGGCCGAGCTGCTGCGCAGCGCTCCGGGAGTCGGCCCAGTCGTGAGTGCGACGTTGATTGCGCATCTTTCAGAGCTCGGGACGCTGAATCGCAAGAAGATCGCAGCGCTGGTAGGTGTTGCTCCGTTCAATCGAGATAGTGGAAGGCTGAAGGGCAAGCGCGCAATCTGGGGCGGCCGTGGCGATGTGCGGGCCATGCTCTATATGAGCACTCTCGCCGCGGTCCGACTAAACCCATCGCTGCGCGTTTTCCACAGTCGTCTACGGTCAGCCGGGAAATCTCCGAAGATGGCGCTGACCGCCTGCATGCGGAAGTTGGTCGTCATGCTGAACGCGATGCTGAAGGCGCGCAGTCGATGCTCGGAAGAGCGAACTCGTCCGGTCAAGTTGATCGCGGCGCCAGCCTCGACATAACACGGTTGCTCTCAACCGCGTGACGAGGGCCGCGCGGAACCCGCTCCACGCTTGACTTCCAACACCGTCGCTTCACTGCGCGGACTCCGTTCAGAATGACAAACAGGCGGTGCGGAGGTTCCTTAGCAGGGCGTTCCCGCTACACGGCGCCGGAGGAGCGGATGGCGCCGTGGATCTCCGGGTTGCCGGCATTTTTCAACAAGACCTGGACAATGCCGGAAATTTTCCAGATGCCGCGCGTGCGCGTGAAGGTGAAGCGGTAATGGCCGTAGGAATGGAAGTAAGCGTTGACCGAATCCGGCGAGATCGAAAGGAAGCGGTGGATAACGAAGTTGCAGCGAGCGGAGGCGGCCTCGTGGTCCAGCATGGTCACTCGCAGGTTGAAGAAATTGTGCTGCATCGCGAGTTCCGCCAGGCCCTCTTTTCTCGCGGCGACGTAATCGTCGGCCGCCACACGGCCCGCCGGCGTGCCGCGGAAGTTCGAATAGTCGCAAAACAGATCGCCGACGAGGCATTCGCGCATCGCGCGCCAGTCCTTGTCGTCAAAGGATTGCATGAAACGGCACAGGAGATTGTTGATTTCAAGCGTGTCCGCGGCCTGATCGTCATTCATACGCAGCCCTCCCCTCAGCTTCCCCACACCGCGCCGCCACGCTGGTTGGCGGCGATTTGCGCTGCGCAGTGGTCAGGCCCCGCGCGGTCCGCGCCTGCGCAACGCCTCGACCATGCGCCGCGTCAGGTTGTCGAACGGGCCGTTGGACATGAAGAGCACCACGTCGCCCGCATGCGCCTGCGCAAGCATCCGTTCCAGAATGTCCGCGCTTGATTCACAGGCGAAGGCGCGCGGTCCGCGTAAAGCGATCGCACGGGCGAGGCGCGCCGTGTCAAGCCGCTCGGCGGACGGAATCACATCGTTTTCCTTAAAATAGACCGGTGCCAGGTAAACCTCCGCGGCGCGATCGAAGGCGGCGGCGAAATCGTTCTGAAAAACGCTGCGGCGCGCCGTGTTCGAGCGCGGTTCGAACGCCGCCATGATGCGCCGCCCGGCGAAGCGCTCGGCCACCGCTTCGAGCGTCACCCGAATCGCGGTCGGATGATGCGCGAAGTCATCGATCACGACCACGTCCGCGGCCTCGCCAACGATTTCCTGCCGGCGTGCGACGCCGCCGAAGGTCTCGAATCCACGCGCAATCTTGTTGGGGCTAACACCGCACTCCGCCAGGAGCGCGTATACGCCGAGCGCGTTGGCGATATTCATCCGCCCGCCAATCGGCAAATGCATCTCGCCGGCGACGCGCTCACCTTCGCGCGTAATCGAAAAGTGCGCACCTTCGGCCCCGATGCGGATATCCGCCGGGCGAATCTCACCCGCGCCAAGTCCGAACGTGATTCGGCGCGCGCGCGCTCCGCCGCTGACTTCGATCGCGGTGGGAAAGTCGGCGCATACGGCGAGCACGCGACGCTCGTCCATCTGCGCGACCAGCGCCCTGAACGACGATTTGACGTGCTCAAGGTCGCGGTAGATATCGGCATGGTCGAACTCGACCGCGGTGATGATGGCGCCGTGCGCGTGGTAATGGAGAAACTTGGGGCCTTTGTCGAAAAAGGCCGTGTCGTATTCGTCGCCTTCGATAACGAAATCACTGCCGCCGCCGAGCCGGTAATTCGCGCTGAAGTCGCGCGCCAGGCCGCCGACAATCATCGAAGGGTCGCGACCTGCCGCCTCCAGCACGTGCGCCATCATCGCGGTCGAGGTGGTCTTGCCATGCGTTCCCGCGACCATCAACACACGCTTTTCGCGCAGGAAAAAATGCCACAATGCTTCCGGCATCGAGACGTACGGGATGGCCGAGGCGAGCAGCGCCTGCGCCTCCGGATTGACGCGGGTGATAACGTTGCCGACCACGACCAGGTCGGGTGCGGGCTCGAGATTCCCGGCGCCGAACGATTTGCGGACTTCGACCTTGAGACGTGCTAGAAGCGACGCGGTGGGCTCGTAGAGTTGATGGTCGGAGCCGGTCACGCCGAGGCCACGCGCTTTGAGCATCCCCGCCAACGCCGCCATCGCCGATCCCGCCACGCCCATCAGATGAACACGGCGAACGTGCGCCGGAATTTTTCTCATCCGATCCGCCGACTCGGCCGACATCTCGAAAGCCACACTCTCCTCCATCCCCGCCACTGATGGCCGACCGTCCGCCGGTCCTCCACGGATGGCCTTTTTTGCGGGCGAGCAATGAAGCCCGCCCGTGGGACAGTATAACCGTATCGGCGTGCAGTGCGCAGTCGCAATAATTAAGGTTGGCGATTCTGGTCGAAGCTAGCGTGCCTTGACCGGCGCGAGCGCAGCGGAGGGAATCGCGAAATGGAACTTCTTCATATCGACGAACATTCGCTGATTGCAGGGGACCAGGCCGTTGGAGCGTTTGAGCTTGCCGCAGGCAATCCACCACTGCACGGCGGCGGGGCGCACATCGAGTCTACGCGCCAATTCCGGCAGCGTCACGAAGCGGAGCAGTTCGCCGTCGGGACCGGCAAGGCGTTTGCGATAACGGCCGCTATTGAACCAATTTATGGTGTCGCGCACACCCAGGTAGCAACCCAAGGCCAGCACATCGCCGACGATCATGTCCTCCACACGCATCAGTTGCATCCTGCCGCCAAAGATGTGCCGCCCGATTTACGCCACCCGACGCGTTTACGTCGCGTGAGCGGCGCCCGACTCTCCGGCACCGTAACGCCGGAGAATCGGTGCCCCCCTCCGCGTCTACGCCAACCCTAGAAACTTCAGAACCACGATCGGGTCGCCCCGCGTCGCCGTTGTTGCCGCTATCACCTGCAATCGCATCTCGGCCGGATCGGCCTTCGAGGGCGAGTCCTGCCGCGGATCGAAAAGTAAGGGCTCATCGGGCCCCGGCTCCCGTCCGAACCGTTCACGAAACTCGTTGTAACGGAAACGCGCCACCTTCAGCAGCGACGCGACCAGGCCTTCGGTCCGGCGTGCGCCCGAGCGAGAGCATCCGCCCCCGACACGCCCCGCCCTTCGTTTCTGCAATTGTTTTTGATACACGGCACCGACCCCAGATCAACGCTTGTTGATCTGGTGCGGAAGCAAACTTGATACCATAGGATGCGCACTCCGGAGGATCGCACCAGGGCTCTATTTGATTGGGAAAGGTCAACGCGGCCGGGAGGTTAACCTGCCAGGCAGGAGCCGGGTCGCTGATCCTCGCGGTGCCACGATTCGTGGCACTGCCACTAAATTCTCAGCGTAGTCCGTACTCCTTCATCTTCTTTTGCAACGCGGCGCGTGAGACGCCCAACGCTCGCGCCGCCCGCGAAATATTTCTCTGATGCGCGCCCAAGGCTTGCGCGATGAAATCGGCCTCAAAGGCGGCACGCGCTTCCCAGAGCGAGACCTTGCTTTCATCGCCGGGTCTACTATCGTCGGTTTTACGTTCGACCATTGCGCTGTCGATCGGCCCATCTTTGGCGGGTGCATCCGCGCGCCTTCCGCCCTGCGCGTTCGCGCCCGCGCCGGATACGGACCGCGCGGGAACGGCCGCCGCGACCAACGCCGAGGAACTGGCAGGCTCACGTAGCCGCGCCGACAGCAGTTCGGGACCGATAGCGTCGCCCTCGCCGGCCAAAGCCACCGCACGCT
>JBOHWJ010000246.1:0-2555 GCA_050736495.1 Binataceae bacterium (SeqCode)
TCGCGCGCGAGGATTCGCACCATCATCTCCGACGGCATCAGCACCATCGCGCCGAAACGGCCATAGATTTGCGCGACGCGTTCGGGGTCGCTACCCGCTTCGACCGCGACGACGTGCGAAACGCTGAGCGCAAGCGTCGCAGTGCCATGGAGGATGATCGCCGGCAATCCAGCGCTTGCCGCCACCGCGGCATCGGTATGTATCGGGTTCCAGATGCGCGCGCATTCAGTATAGACATGCGCGGCCCCGGCCGCGACCGGCACCTTGATTTCGGCGCGCGGCCGGGACGACAATGCCGCCAGCGCCGGTATTTTTGGCGTTTCGGCCGGGCGGTCAGGCCCGGAGACCTCGACCTGCCGGTAGATGTTGCCACTGTAGGTGGTGCATACCGGCGCGCCCTTTTCGTCGACCGTCTCGAACTTTGTGGTCTCGTAGGCGCCGGGCTTACGCCGCTCGATCCCGACGACGGTGGCGGTCGTGATTAGTTGTTCGGGCGGACGGACCAGGCGATGGATGATGATGTGCTGGCTGGCATGCACGCCGCGGGCGGCCTCCGCTTGCACGAGGGTAGCGCGATGCTTTGCGCGTAACGAACCGGCGGCGGGCCATTCGAAGCAAACGGAAAACATCGGATGGGCGACGATCCCACTCTCGCGGCGCGTGTCGAGATAGCACGGCCAGGCGTCGTCAACACCCGCCGCATACGCCATCGTCCAGCGCGCATCGATTTCGGTCGCCACCGGTCCGGTTTTGGTTCCTACCAATGATGAGTCTACTGGCATGACCCTACCTTTAGCGCCACCCGCCCGCGCCGTCCATCGGCGGCGCATCCGCAACCTCGCATGCGGCTGCTAAAAGGCCGCGCCTTCCGGGTCGGCCTGTTGAGAAATCGTCAATTAACGTGGGCCGAACGACTTATGGCGATGCCGTCAAAACGCATTTCCGACTGATGCCCGAAGGCCTCGTTGACGAAGCTCGCTGCGGCGGATCGGCGTCGGACCGCGGCGCCTACTTGGCCCCGCCGTTGCCGTTACCCGAGCCGTTGCCGTTATCGTCGTCGTCATCGCGCTCGGCCAGTCCGGCGACTGCGCGAACGCGCTCGCCATCTTCCAACTTCACCATGTGCACGCCCTGCGCGTTGCGTCCGGTGATTCGCACCTGCTTCACACCCAGCCGGATGACCTTGCCGGTATTCGTAATCAGCACGACTTGATCGTCCGAGCCGACCTGGCGCACGCTCACGACCTTGCCCGTGCGATCGGTGACGTTCATCGTGATCACGCCCTTGCCGCCGCGATGTGTCAGGCGATACTCGGAGGCCTTGGTGCGCTTGCCGAAACCGTTTTCCGAAACCGTCAACAGCGTCTCGTCCTCGCGCGAGACTGCGATGGAAACCACTTCGTCCTTAACCAGCGTGACGGTCTTGCCTTCCTTAACGGTATTGGATTCGAGTTCCATCCCGACCACGCCATAGGTCCCGCGCCCCATCGAGCGGACCTCCTCCTCCTTGAAGCGGATAGCTTGGCCTGCGCGCGTCGACAGCACGATTTGCTGATTGCCGTCGGTGACACGGACGCCAATAAGCTCGTCGCCGTCCTCGAGGTTCATCGCGATAATTCCGCTCGCGCGAATATTACTGAACTGATCGATCTCGGTCTTCTTCACCGAGCCCAGGCGCGTCGCGAAAAAGACGTACTTGCCACTGGTATCCTTCGGCATCGGCAGAAACGCCGAGAGCGTCTCGTTGCTCGCAAGGCTCAGCAGGTTCGCGATCGAGCGACCGCGCGCGGCGCGTCCACCCTCGGGCAGTTCGTAGGCCTTTTTCTCGTAGACCTTGCCGGCGCTGGTGAAAAACAGCAGGCGGTCATGCGTGCCGACCGACACCAGATGTTCGACGAAATCCTCCTCGCCCGCGGTCGCGCCGATTTTGCCGCGGCCACCGCGCCGCTGCGTGCGGTAGAGCGAGAGTGGTGTGCGCTTGATATAGCCGCCATGGGTGACCGTGACGAGCACGTCCTCCTCGACGATCAGATCCTCAATCGAGAACTCGCCCTCGGCCTCGATAATCTGCGTGCGGCGTTCATCGGCGAACTCCTTGCGGATATCGGTGAGCTCGCCGGCGATGATCTTCATCTGCTCGCCCTCGTCGGCGAGGATCTTCTTCAGCCGATCGATGGTCTCCTCGGTCTCCTTGTACTCGGCCTCGATTTTCTCGCGTTCGAGCGAAGTCAGGCGGCGCAACGTCAGGTCGAGGATCGCCTGGGCCTGCACTTGCGTAAGGCTGAAGCGCTGCATCAGGCCGCTTCGCGCGGATTCGGCGTCGCGCGACTCGCGGATGAGTTTAATTACGGCATCAAGATTGCGCAGCGCTATCAACAGGCCGTTGATGATATGCAGCCGCGCCTCCGCCTGGCGCAATTCAAACTGAGAGCGGCGGATGATCACGCGCTGGCGATGATGCAAAAATTCGATCAGCAGGTCGCGCAGGTTGAGTTCGCGCGGCCGCCCCTCGTGAATCGCCAGCATGATGAGCCCGTAACTCTCCTGCATCTGGG
>JBOHWJ010000247.1:0-5430 GCA_050736495.1 Binataceae bacterium (SeqCode)
CCGTTCGCCCGGCCTCAGCACGCATCCGCTGATAAGCTCGGTCGTCGGAAAATCTTTCGGCAATTCACGCCCGGCCTTCTTCGCACCCGCCTCGATCATTGCCATGCGCGCGCTGGTCTCGGCTGGACTGCCGCCAGCGGTGATCCAGCCGTCGCCGTATATCCCGACCGCCGCGCAAGCCTTGGGGCCATTGGCGGCAATATGGATGGGGATTGGGTTGTCGAGATTGATGAAATGGCGATCGAGGTGGAGAAACTGAATCTCGCGGGTACGCCCATGGTAGGTGTACTCGACTGCCTCACCGTGAAGCAGCGCACGCACGACGCGCAGGTACTCGCGAAACTGCTTCAGCGGCATCGGGTCCTGCCCCATCACGCGCATCGCGGTATGCCCGGTGCCGATCCCGAGGAAGACGCGGCCGGGCGCCAACTGATTGATGGTCGCGATCGAATGGGCAGTGACCGGCGCCAGACGCGTGCCGGGAATCGCAACGCCGGTGCCGATCTTGATACGCCTGGTCGCTTGCGCAGCCAGCGCCATCACGGCGTAGCAGTCCGACCAGATCATCTGCGAGTCGGGTACCCAGGCACGTTCGTAGCCGAGTTCCTCGGCGTAGCGGATCAGGTCCCATTTATCGATATGCGTATCAACGCAGATTCCAAATTCCATCGTACTTCCTCCTTCTTATCATGCTTATCATGCGCTTGGCTTATCATGCGCTTGACGTGGAAGCGTTGCGCAAGCACCGTGGGCGATTGACTCAGTGGCCGGATATCGCGCTTGGCCGTTCGGGCCTGCGCATCACGAACGACACCGGCGTCAACGCGAAAAAGATGTATGCTATCAGGCGGAAGTCATCAACGAACGCCATCAGCAGCGACTCGCGCGCCACCTCGCTGTAGACCATGCCCAGAAGCGGCAACTGTCCATGTCGTGTCAGGCCGTGAAACATCCCCGAGGCGGCGGGATATGAATGCCGCCAGACGCCGAAGCGGAACAAATCGATGTGCGCGGCAAGGTAGCTCTGATGAATCTGCGAGCCGCTGGCCAGCATCGCGACCAGCAGCGCGATTCCGACGCTGCCGCCGATCGTGCGCACCATGTTGAACAGCCCCGACGCCGCGCCCATCTGCTCTTTCGATACGGCCCCCAGTGAAAGCGTCGTCATTGGGATGAAAATGAAGCCGGACCCAACGCCGCGCAGGATGCCAGGCACGGCAATTCCCCAGAAATCGATCTGCGGATTGAAGTGCGCCATATCCCACGTGCCGATCCCGCCGACGATGCATCCGATGGCAACGATCAGGCGCGGGTCGATCTTGTTGAATAGCCGCCCGGCAAGAATAATCGATACCAACGTGCCGAAGCTCTGAATCGACAGCACCAACCCCGCGAGCAGCGGCGTATAGCCCGCCACCTGCTGACAGTAGAGCGGGATCAGAACGTACGTACCGTACATGCCGAACATGATAACGGTGGTGAAGAGCGTGCCGACCGCAAACGTCCGGTTTTTGAGAACGCCGAGGTCAACGATTGGCTCACCGGTACGCATTTCCTGGATTATGAACAAGGTGATTCCGATCGTGGCGATGGCCGCGAGCGTGACGATCAGATGGGACGAGAACCAATCAGCACGTTCGCCCTTGTCGAGCATCACCTGCAGGCAACCGACGCCGACCGCGAGATAGCCCAGCCCCCACCAGTCGATGTGCTTGGTCCCGCGTTTGATGTAGTCGGGGTCATGGACGAAGACCGCCACCATGAGGAATGCGACCAGGCCGATCGGCACGTTGATATAAAAGATCCAACGCCAACTATAGTTATCGGTGATCCAGCCGCCGAGAATCGGACCCAGCACCGGACCGAGCATCATTCCAAGCCCCCACACCGACATCGCGACCGCCTGCTCCTCAGGCGGAAAAGTCTCCATCAGAATCGCTTGCGACATCGGCATCATCGCGCCGCCGCCCACGCCCTGCAGGATGCGGAAAAAGACCAGCGTCGCGAGATTTGGCGCCGCGCCCGCCATCAGCGAACTGCCAACGAACAGCAGAATCGAGAAGTTGAAAAAGCGCTTGCGCCCAAAATACGAGCCGAGCCATCCGGTCAACGGGATTACGATCGCGTTGCTGACGATATACGAGGTAAGCACCCACGCCGCTTCGTCGACCCCGGCGGAGAGGCTACCCCGGATGTGCAGCAGCGCGACGTTCGCGATGGTGGTGTCGAGCACCTCCATCATCGTCGCGAGCATCACGGCTACCGCGATCAGCCATTTATTGGCGCTGGGGGTGGTGCGTTCAGGCGGAGCGGAACTCTCTCTTGGGGCTGCGGCCATCTGTCACACGCGAGCCGTGATTCCACGGGTGCGACCGCGGCGACTGCCCGCGCACAATGTGGCCGCATGCGGGCCGGGATTGCTGATCCCGAACATAGGTCCCACAGACTGCACGAAATACGGATCGCTTGGCAACTCGCCCGCGGCAAGCCAGCTTAGCCGGCGGCGTTGGCAAAATTGCCGAGCGTGCGCATCAGAGCGCGGACCCCAGCGGAGTCGAGGTGGTCGAAACGTTCGACCGCGTCAATCACGCTCGCGCTGATGCGCTCGTCGAAGACTCTGCTCATACAATCGCGAACCTTGACCAGGTGATCCGTGCGCGGAATCGGATCGCCCCAGGCGGCGCGCGGCCGCTGACACTTGGTGCTCACGCGATCGCCGCTCGATAACTCGACTTTGACTTCGACCCAGGTGCGGTCGAGCGCGGCTGGAATCTCGGGCGACTGCGTGAAGCGGACTTTCGACAGAAAGGCGACGATGTCGGGCCGCCGGCAATGCTCGTCGGTGAAAGTGTCAATACGCATGGCGCCGTCGAGTAGCGCGCATGCCGCCGTGTACTGGAAACTGAACTTGCCTTCGAGGCCGGTTAAGGGCCGCTGGCGATCGACGTATTGCATCACCGGCCCGACAACTTCGACCGCCTTTATCTCGCCGCAGCCGGCGATCTTCTGGCGCGCCTCGAGCGCCGCGGTTATCACGAAATGGGTAGCATACTGGCTCGGGAACATTTTCATCGCATAGCCCAGCGCGGCGATGCGCAGCGGCACGCCGGTACGCGTGAGCGCATCGCCGTCGTAGTTCGCGCCGAAGAACGCGTGCGCGTATCCGTGCGGCGCCTCGATCACGTCGGCATTCGCGGTGAAGCCGCGTTTCGCCATGAGCGCGGCGTCAAGCCCCATCGCCACCGCCATTCCGCAATGCGTGCACTTCGTCATCGTGCCGGCGTTGGCGAGCACCGAGCCCGATCGCGAAGCGGCAATTCCGATCGCGTGGCGGGTCTGCATCAGATCGAGGCCGAGCAGATGGCCGGCGGCGACCGCGCTACCGATTACGCCGACCATTCCGGGCGGATGAAAGCCGAAATCGCGCGGCTCGTCCTGGCGCGAGGCGACCCTCAGCCGTCCCTGCGCTTCCGCTCCCCTGATAAGCGCCGTGAGAACCGCGGCACCGCTGACAGGCAGCGTCTCGGCCAACGCGAGCGCCGCCGGCAGCGTAGTCGACAGCGCATGATTGGGCGGACTCCACATCGGCTCGTAATCGAGCACGTGCATCGAGGCGCCATTCAAGTAGGCGGCGAAAACGGTCGAAGTTCTAAAGCCGAAATTGATCGCGGTCGCCTGCTCGTTGCCGCCGAGTTCGCTGAGATGGCCGGCGAGAATCCGCGGCGCCTGCTCACGGCTGCCGGCGACCGCCACGGCGATACCGTCAAGGACGAGGCGGCGCGCGGCATCGACGGCGGCGGGTGGCAGCGTATCCCAGGTCATGCCGCTCAAGTAGCGGCAGAATTCTTCAGTGAGGCTCATAGCACGGTATCTGAAAGAGACCGGGGATTTTTCGCTTCGTTCAAAATGACAGAAAACAGGTACTCGCTCGCGACGGCAACGGTGTCATGCTGAGCGCCACTAGTTAGGGAAGCTCTGCACAGGCTGTCGGATTGTCATTTCGAGCGCCTCTAGCGGAGCTTTAGGCGAAGCGAGCAAAGGAGTCGGCGACGTGCGTTTAGAATCAGCGAGGAATCCCGGATTCTGTTCTTTTTTCTGAAGTTTTTACGGGATTCTTCACTTCGCAGACTCCGTTCAGAATGACAAAAATGACTTGCGCAGAGCTTCCCTCTAGCGGAGCGCCGGCGAAGCGAGCAAAGGAGTCGGCGACGGCGTTTAGAATCGGCGACGCACCCCGGATCAACTCGCTCAGAGCGGAGATTGTCAACAACCTCACAGGCGACTCTCCATGCCATGCGGGAGCGGCGGCAACCCGCGTCAAGGCCGCCAGGCCCGCAACTCCGCCGGCCATAGCGACGCCCGCACGTACACCGCGCCTTCCATCAGGCGCCGCGCCGTACGATACACCGTCGCCTGCTCGGCGACCCAGGTGTCGCCGTCCTTGCGCACGGCCGCGTCCACCACCGTGAGTCCCGACGGTTGCGCGATACGTACCGGCCCGCCCTCCGATTTCGCCATGCGCGCGAGGCGATTGACGATGGTGCCGGGCAGCCGCGACGCCACCGCGAGACACATCGCGCCAGTAAGCGGCACCGCGCGATGCGGTTGCCCAATCGAGATCATCCGCACGGTTATGTCGCAGGCGTCCGCGGCGAGCTTTTCACCCGAGAGCGTGGACGCTTCGCGCGGCCCGGCCACCATCGCGACCTTCGGTATACTCGGCCTTTGGGCCGCCGCCGCGGTCGTCGCGGTGATACCCATTCGCACGCTCGCGGCGATACGGATCGCCTCCAGCCGCACCGCCAAGTCCCGATTCGCTTCGAGTTCGTCGGGCCTTTCAACACCCGTCATCCCGAGCGCCGTGGCCGCGACGAAGACGCACGGGTTGGCGGCATCGACCATCGACGCGTCGATCGGCGCGGCGCCGATAACTTCGAGCCGGTCGATCGTATTCCCGGTCGGCAGCAGTTTGCCGGTACCGGCGCCGCCCGGTTCGATGAATTCGAGTCTTATCGGCGCGCCCGTACCGGCCACGCCGGGCAGGACGAAATCGCCGTCGACGGCCGCGTGTCCGTCGTCTATCCGAAAGCGCGAGACGATAATCTTTTTAGTGTTGGTATTGTGAATGCGGACGACTGCCTCATCGCCGCCATCAATTGCCACCATCCCCTCGTCGACTGCGAAAGGTCCCACCGCTGATGACATATTGCCGCAATTGCCGCTGTAGTCGACGGCGGCATCCTTAACCGAGACTTGCGCGAAAGTGTAATCGACATCAGCGTCAGGCCGGCTCGCCGGCCCGACTACACATACCTTGGAGAGCGACGAGATGCCGCCGCCCATGCCATCGAGCTGGCGCCCGTTGGGGTCGGGGCTGCCGATAGCGCCGAGAAAAATCGGCGCCCACAGCGCGCGGTCGCGCGGCAAATC
>JBOHWJ010000248.1:0-8673 GCA_050736495.1 Binataceae bacterium (SeqCode)
CCGGCGCGCATGTCGGGCAGCAGCACGGTCCGTTCCGGGTTGAAGACCTTGGCGGTTTCGGCCATGAAATGGACGCCACAGAAAACGATAATCTCGGCGTCGCGCACTTCGCGCGCCTTGCGCGCCAGTTCCAGCGAGTCGCCGATAACGTCGGCGACCTCGAAAATCTCGGGCCGCTGATAGTTATGCGCCAGCACCACCGCGCGGCGCCGGGCTTTGAGCTGTTTGATTTCGTCGATCATTTCCGCGAAGCGCTCGCAGGCCTCGGGCGTGTAATCTTCATGGCCGAGCGTGCTTAGCTTGCGATGGAGTTGTGCTCCGCTGATCGAAGGCTGGATATTCATGATGTGTGACCTCTTCGACGCTCATCACTCCGCGGCGGCGGCGGAGTCATGGCAACTTTGCGTCAATTTGACACTTAGCCTAACAACTTCGCGAGTCTCCTGACAACCGCTTTATGCGTTTTGCGTCCCCGGCCAAAGCCTTCGCTCTCGCTATTCGGAACGGGGCGGTGGCTGAGACTGAGCGGGAAACGTGACTCGGCGCTCGCGTGCGTTATTTGCCGTTGCGCGCTTCGTTGCGCGGCAATCGCACCCAGACGCTCTGTCCCGCCACCAGCGACGCGGCGCCGGGCTGAGCGGTGGCGACCACGGCGCGTAGTTCGAGCCCGACGTTGATGGCGAGGCGCAGCGAGCCCGCGCCGTCGCTCTCGACCGCGAGCACGCGCCCGGCCACCGCTTCGCCGCCATTGCCGCCGCTGAGCGCCATCGTGGCGAGTTCGGTCGCGCCAGCCCATAGCGTTGGCGCCTCACCCGCATGATCGTCGCTGGTCACGCGCAATGAGAGATCGCGCGGGTAAATGGTGAGGGCGGAGTCGCCCGGGTCGGGTGGCTCCTGGCCCGCGGCGAGCGTCGCCGATCGCAGGAAATGGGCGACCAGCGTGGAATCGGGACGTGAAAATACATCCTGTGGCGGCCCGGCTTGTAACAATTTGCCGCCAATTAGAATCGCGACACGATCACCCAGCGCCAGCGCCTCGGAAAAATTGTGCGTGACGTGAATCGTAGTGGTGCCGAGTTCGCGATGAAGTTCCAGCAGCGTCTGGCGCAGCGCATGACGCGTATTCGGATCCAGCGCCGCCATCGGCTCGTCAAGCAGCAGCAACACCGGGTTCGAGGCGAGTGCGCGCCCGAGCGCGACGCGCTGGCGTTCGCCGCCGCTAAGTCCGCGCGGCATGCGCGCGAGCAGCGGTTCGACCTGGAGCAGGCGTGCGAGGCGTTCGACCGCGGCGGCACGTTCGGCGCGCGGGCTGCGATGGGCGCCGTAAGCGAGGTTGGCCCGTACCGTCAAGTGCGGGAAAAGCAGGCTATCCTGGTAAAGGAACCCGATACGCCGCGACTCTGGTGGCGCATGCGTCACCTCGCGCGCGTCCATCAGGATACGCCCGGCGCTGACGTGGCGAAGACCAGCGGCCGCCTCCAGCGTGACGGTCTTGCCCGCACCAGTGGGTCCGAGCACGATCAGGTACTCGCCAGTCTGGACCGCCAGCGTGAGCGGGCCGAGCCGGAAGCTGCCGGCGCGGACTTCCACCTGATGAAGCTCAAGACGCATCGCGACTGGGAATCGTAGCATGGGCGCCGGATGCGCCGCATTCCATGCCGGGCCAACGCTGATGCGACGGCTCAAATAGCGGCGGGGTGGGGCGATTTGGTAGGCTCGAGGCGCGCAGACGGCACAGATACTGCCGCCGACACCCGAGCATCGGCGCAGACGGCCGGTTCGCCTTTGCCGGATTGTGCCGATAAACCCCCAGCAACCACGAGGCCGGAAGAAAGGACCCTCAAGCGATGGATGAAGCATTGGACCGCGAAGTCGTTGACGCCGTACGCCGTTTCGTTGACCGCGACGTGATACCGGTCGCCAGCGAACTCGAACATCAGGACGAATACCCGCATCAATTGGTCGCGCGCATGAAGGAGCTGGGCCTGTTCGGCGCCACCATCCCCGTCGACTACGGCGGCCTCGGCCTCAGCTTCATCAGCTACGCACGCATTATGGCGGAGCTGTCGCGGGGATGGATGAGCCTTGCCGGCGTCATCAACAGCCATCTCATCATGGCCTACGTCATCGCCCACCCCGGCACCGAGGAGCAGAAGCAGCGCTTCCTGCCCGGCATGGCGGCGGGAGAAAAGCGCGGCGGGCTGGGGCTTACCGAACCGCATGCGGGCAGCGATGTGCAATCGATTCGCACCACCGCCGTCCGTCACGGCGACAACTACGTGCTCGCCGGCAGCAAGATGTTCATCACCAACTCGCGCTACGGCACCATGCTGGCGGTGGCGGCCAAGACCAACCCCAAGGCCTCGCCCGCTTACCGGGGTATCAGCCTGTTCGCGGTCGAGAAGAACGAGCGCGGACCCACTGTCAGCCGCCAACTCAAGAAACTCGGCTACAAGGGTATCGATACCTGCGAGGTCCTGTTGGAGGATCTCGAAGTGCCGGCCGACAACCTTATCGGCGGACGCGAGGGCGAGGGCTTCAAGCAGGTGATGAGCGCACTCGAAGTCGGACGCATCAACGTGGCGGCGCGCGCGGTTGGCGTCGGGCAGGCCGCCTTCGACAGCGCGATTCGTTACGCCCAGCAGCGCACTGCCTTCGGCAAGCCGATCGCGGAGCATCAGGCAGTGCAACTGCTGCTCGCTGACATGGGCACGCGGTTACAGGCGTCCAGGCTGATGGTTGAGAACGCGGCGCACAAGAAGGACGCCGGCGAGCGTTGCGACGTCGAGGCCGGAATGGCGAAGCTGTTTGCTTCGGAGGCGTGCGCCAAAATCACCCTGGACGCCATGCGCGTGTTGGGCGGCTACGGCTATATGGCGGAGTTTCCGGTCGAGCGCTTCTACCGCGACGCTCCCCTGATGATGATCGGAGAAGGCACTAATGAAATCCAGGCCCTGGTGATCGCGCGCGGCTTGCTGGCGCGTAATCCGATTTGAAACACGGTCGCTAGAATTGTCTTGTAAACTTACGCGTCCGCCCGCGCGCTCTCCGGCAGGGATTTGAAAGCAGACGCGGGCGGACGCCGGTTCTATGGCGTGAGGTTCGTGTCGCAGGCGGCGCAACATCCCGAATGTTGCGGATTTAGCCTGAAAAACGCGCTATTTTGTCAGAAGCCGACAATTGGCAATCCCGAGCGGCATTGCAATGCCGCGACCTGAGCTATTGAGCTCGGATTCGGGCCTGCGTTTCGAGAATGCGCACGTCTCTCTTCAGAATTTTGCTCTTGGCTTCGGCCAACCACGCCATTGATGCTCCCTCGCGACGGAATTGTTGCAGTGTAGCCACTTCGCACACTTCATCGCGTCGAAACATGACAATTGGCCGAAAGTTTGGCACGGTACCCTCCTTGCTAATATCCCGAGTCCGTGCGGTCACGGCTCATTTCCTGCTCTCGCCAAATCGGCCTGCGGAATTGTCCCCAGCGCGGGTACTGGATTCGGCCGATGGTGCTGATGCTGGGTGTTGCGGGGGTGATCGCGCCACCGGTGCTGAGAGGATTGTCAGCGCCGAACGCGAGCACGGCGGCGGCGCCGTCGAATCCGCCGGTAACGGTGAGTGCAGGGACGCCTGGCGTCGCCACACAGCACCGGGTGATGAACTTGAGAACGTTGGTGCGGAACGAAAACCTCGCGCAGCAACAGGCGCTGGCGGCCGAGACGCAGCGGCATATCGCGCCGGCGCCGATGCCGAATCCGTTCCCGCTGGAGGCCAATGGTGGCGCGCCGGGTCCCACGCAATCGCCGCATCGGCAGGCCAGCGTGCAGGCGCAGGTTTTGTCGCCGATGGCGGCGCAGAGCTTCCCCGCCCTCGGTGACAATGGCACTGCGATTCCACCGGATACGCAGGGCACCGTTGGCCTGAATGACCTGATGGTGACACTGAACAGCGGGGTGCGAATCCAGGATAAGTCCGGCACCGCAATCAGCACGGCGGCGCTCTCCAGTTTTTGGTCAAGCCTCGGCGTCAGCACGCCGTTCGATCCGCGCATCGTCTACGACCCCTACGGCAACCGCTGGATTTTCTCGGCCGGTTCGGATCCTGAGTCGTCGAGCGCCGGCATCCTGATCGGCGTATCGCAGACCAGCGATCCGGCCGCGGCGTGGAACCTGTACACGGTGCCGGCCGATTCCGCCGGTAAGTTATGGGCCGACTATCCGACGCTCGGCTTCAACGCCAAATGGATCGTGGTGCAGGCCAATATGTTCACGGTTGGCACCAACAATTATAGCCAGTCGAATATCTACGCTTTCAATAAAACTGATCTCTACACCGGCGGTCCCGGCAGCTACACGCTGATGACCGACTACAGCGGCTTCACTCAGTCTCCCGCGCTCACCTACGATACCTCGGTCCAGACCGAGTACCTGCTGGAGTCTTACAACTACGGGGTGAGCGAGCTGCGGATAAGCACAATTACCGGGCCGGTGGGCTCTGAAATTCTGACTTCCGGCGCCGCCTACGCGATAACGTCGAACGGGTGGCAGAGCGCCGCGCCCGCCATCAACTTCGCGCCGCAACTGGGTAGCTCCAGCGGTATCGACACCGATGATGATCGCATCCTGAATTGCGTCTACCGCAATGGCGCGTTGTGGGGCGCGCAGACCGTCTATCTGCCGGCTTCGGGAACGGTCGCGCGCAGTTCGGTGCAGTGGTGGCAGGTCGACACGGCCAGCGGATCGCTTGGCGCAGTCAAACAGTTTGGCCGTGTCGACGATCCGACCGGCACACTCGATTTCGCCTATCCGTCAATTGCCGTGAATCAGAACGGCGACGCGATGATCGGCTACTCGCGCTTCTCGGCCGCGCAATACGCCAGCGCGGACTATTCGTTGCGGCGCGCCGCCGACCCTTCCGGCACGATGGGAGGCGACACCGTCCTCAAAGCGGGCCAGGCTCCCTATTTCAAGGACTTCGGCACCGGCGACAATCGCTGGGGTGACTATAGCAACACCGCCGTCGACCCGGCCGATGACACGACTTTCTGGACCATCCAGGAATACGCTTCGACCAACAACAATTGGGGAACCTGGTGGGGCGAGGTGATGCCGGGCGCGGCCGGGGCGACACCTACGCCAACCCCAACGCCGAGCGCGACCGCCACTCCGACTGGTACGCCCACGCCCACCGTTACGGCGACGCCCACGGTAACGGCAACCCCGACACCGACGGCAACTCCGACACCGACGGCAACGCCCACTGCAACGCCAACGCCCACTGCGACGCCAACGCCAATACCGGCGGATGGCGCGCGAGTATCCGTTCAGCGGACAGTGAAGTTCCCACTTACTGGTATCGGCGTCGTGGGGTCGTCGAAAGTTCTGACCATCGGGAATACTGGCCGGACCGGACTTCTAGCCGGCAACGTGAGTTTCACTTCACCAGCCAACGGCTTTGCTGTCGCGCCAGCGGCGTTCATGCTCGGTGCCCGCCAGAAACAGCAGGCGATGATAACGTTCACGCCCCTGACCGCTGGGCGGCTCATCGCAACCCTGGTCGTGCAAAGTAACGATCCCAAGCGGCCGAGCGTGAACGTTACGCTGGTCGGCATCGCGCAGGGAGGAAAGCTCATGGCGCCGCACGCGCTCAGATTTCCTTCGACCGCTGTCGGCTTCGCGTCGTTGAAGACTCTCACGTTGAAAAACGTGGGCAAGGGCGTCCTGGCCGCTACGATTGCCGCGCCCAGCGCGCCTTTCGGAATTCAAAACGCGCCGATCGAGTTCAACCTCGCACCGCGCGCCGTTCAGCAGATAGAGGTGACGTTCGCGCCGAGCGTGAGCGGTGGCGCGCCGCCGGCCGCGCTGACGATCACGACGACGAATCCGTCCACACCGGGGACTTTCGTCGTGACGCTGAGGGGGAAAGGGAAATAGGCCGCGCGGCGGTGAGAGCGCAGGCGAATGCAGCAGGTTGGGGCGACTGAAGTGGCGGATGCATTGGGATGTGGTGGATGGGCGCGAGACGGTGAGGATGCGGTCTGAGAGAAAGGGGTGATGCAGACAAGGGGGTGGGGCGTGAATGTGGACGATAACGATGCGGATCGAAAAGGGGGGTGGTGATGGTGGATAAGGGGGCGGGGGTCAGGATTAAACAGGCGTGGCGATGGTGTGGAGACGGAAAGCGGGGCGGTGAATGAGCGGTGGTGCGGATGGCCGATTTGGCTGCCAGCCCTACCGGCGGCGGCTGCGACAATCGGACGGCCTGTGATGCGGGAAGGCGGGGCCGGAGTAAATGATGCTCCGGCTCCGCGTATTGCCGAGTGTGGCAAGATGAAGGGCGGTTTGAAAATCGTCGGGGCGCAAGCGAGCTAGCGCGCGGCCGGAATGCCGAAATGGAACAGGCGGTGCGCATTGCTCGGACCCTCGAGCGGTGGCACGTCGGCGACCGACTCGCGCCATTGCCGCATCTCGGCCCCGGCCGGTTCGGTCGCGAAGATCAGATCCCACATCGCGGACGTCACGCCGAAGCATGCACTCGGCGCGCGATAATGATGTACCAGGTGGTGCATCCGCAGCCATCGCTCGACGCGATTTCGAGGCCGCGCGAAATGAATCCGGTAATGAAGCGCTTCGTAGGCGGCGAAACCCGCCACCATGCCAGTGGCGAAAACCATACCAGGCGCGAAGCCCCATAGCGCAAGGCCGCCGATCCAGGCGATCGCGACCGGAATCCATCCGCCGATGGTAAAGACCGCGTGGGGGTCGCGATGATGCACCTGGTGAAGTGGCGTGGCGAAGGTGTCGAAGATATGGCTCAGCCAGGCGTGGATTAGGTACTCGAGAAACGTCCACGCGAATACCCCCGCAACAAATATGGCCGTCCCGGTAATCACGCTGTTGATTTTACCCCTGAATCCGGCCGCGATCCGAGCCGAGTATGATGCTGGTCGTCGTTGGAACTGGCTTTTATAGATACCAAGTGGCGCCGGACATCATTAATCCCGCCACGCCGGCGCGGGCGGCTGCCCGAGCGGCGATCGTGGGCACCACGTGAAGGCCAGCGGTCTTTCAAGGGCGCATCGAAGTGCGCTTCGGCGCGCTCGAAGTCGTTCGCCTGCTGGGCCGCGAGCAGCTCTTGCGCGCGTTGACCGGGAGTTTTCTGTAACAAACCACTAATGGTTACTGGGCCTGATTGCCGAATGTGAGCCGGTGTCGGGTTACGACCTCGTGAAAATCTTCGACCTTTCGGTGGCGCACTACTGGCATGCGCATCACGGACAGATCTATCCGACGCTGGCGCGGATGGATCGGAGCGGATGGGTGCGCCAGCGCCACGTCATCCAGCATGGCCGGCCCAGCAAACGCCTTTACACGATAACCGCCGCCGGCCGCGCCAAGCCGCGCGAATGGCTCGAAGGCCCCTTCGAGGCGCTCAAGCTCAAGCATGCGTCGTTGCTCCGACGCCGGTTTTTGGCTCATCTGGGGGCCGACGGTGCGATCGCGAAGCTGGCCGAAGAAACCGCGGCATGGAAGGAGTACCTGGCGCGTTTCCGCGCGATCGAGCGCGATTATTTTGATGCCGGCAATACCAATCGCGATGCCAATTCGATGTTTTCTTATTTCACCTTGCGCCGTGGCATCGACTTCGTTGAAGGCAATATCCCATGGTGTGACTGGGCGATTGGCGAGATCGAGCGAAATCGTCAATTGTTCCGGACTTCGTCTTGAGCGCGGGTCCGGATAAGATTCGTCGTTAGGCTGCCGGCTGCCGTTTGTTGGCGTCGCCGCGATATGCCCTGTGAAATCGCGTATGGACGCCGTTGCGGACAATCGCTAGTGTTCTCGCGGGAATATTTCTGTTCTACTAACATCCGCAAGGCAATCAATGGGCCGTCCCGGGGGAGTGGTATATTCCGCAGGAGGGATGATCTGGTCAACCCGTTATGCGGCGCCATAAGGGGTGTTGAACACGCAGGTCTTGAATTTCAGCTCCCCATTTACGTCTGAAAGCTAAAGAGAGTTTCGCCGGATAGGCGCGCGTCGCGCTGTGGCGAACCAGGAGGAAATGCATGGGCAAGAAAGTCGTCGCCATTGTAGGCGGCGTGCTGTTGGGTATCACAATTGCGTTCGCGCGGGCCGGCGCCTTTCCCTTTTGGGGTTCTGGCACACCGGGCTCGCAGGCTAAACCCAAGACCTCGGCCCCGGCCGCAAACGGTGTGGCTGACGCGGCCAAACCGGCCCCGGCCAATCAGCCCGAGCCGAACGAAAAGGTCAGCATCGCACTGCCCTCATGGGCGCCGCTGGTCAAGCGCGTAATGCCGACGGTTGTCAATGTCGCAGTCGTACAGGAGGTTAAAACCTCCGGCATGCCGTTCCAGCAAGAGCCCCAAGAGGGGGGTGGTGAAGGCGGCGGCGAGGGCAACGGACCGCAAGCGAGTCCCTTTGGCCCCGGCGGCGGCGGTCCGTTCGGCAATCCGTTCGACCAGTTCCGGCGGTTCTTCGGCGCGCCACATGAATTCAAGCAACATGGCCTCGGCTCGGGCGTTATCGTAACGCCTGACGGCTACATCCTCACCAACAACCACGTGGTCGGCCACGCGGACGAAATCCACGTGACCCTGATGGACAAGCGCGAATTTACCGCCAAAGTCATCGGCAAAGATCCGAAGACTGATCT
>JBOHWJ010000249.1:0-6097 GCA_050736495.1 Binataceae bacterium (SeqCode)
GAGTTAGGCCATCGAATCGTGGCTTCGAAGTTCGGCGGCGATACTGTGAGTCGCCGCTGGCCGAGTTATTAGCCGCCCACGCGATTATTCGCCGGTGAACCTGGGCGCGCGCTTCGACAGAAACGCGCTGATTCCCTCGCGGCCGTCGCTGCCGCGGCCCATCTCCGCGATGGTCTCACTTTCCAACTCCATCTGTTCGTCGAGCGTGTTGGTTGCCGCCGCCCATAGCAGGCGCTTGATGCCGCCGTAGGCGCGCGTCGGCCCGGCGGCAAGCTCCTTGGTGAGTTTGTCCGCCTCCGTCAGCAATTGCGCGTCCGCTACGACGCTGGTCACGAGACCCAGCGCCGCGGCTTCCTTCGCGGTGAGCACGCGATTGGTCAACGCCAGTTCGATGGTCTTGCGCAGGCCTATGATGCGCGGCAGAAAGTAGGTGGACGAGCCATCCATGGTCAAGCCGACGCGGGTGTAAGCAAGCGTCAGGCGGGCCGATTCGCTCGCCAGCACGATATCGCCAGCGCACGCGAGGCTCATCCCGCCGCCGCCCGCGTTGCCGTTGATCGCGACGACAAATGGCGCCTTCATCTTGTTGAAGCGCGAGACCGCCTTGTGCAAATAGAACGTGACCTTCTTGAGATAGGCGGGAAGTTCCGCCGGTGCCTGCGCGGCGAACGCCTTGAGGTCGCCGCCGCCGCAAAACATCTTGCCCGCGCCGGTCATCAGCACCGCGCGGATGGCCGAATCCTCGTCGCATCGCAGCGATGCCTCTTCCAGCTCCTGCACCATTTCGAGATTGAGCGCATTGGCGGCGTCGGGACGATTGAGCGTGAGATAGGCGACACGGTCGCGCACTTCAAAGAGCAGGTCCGGCATTTGAGTTCTCCATCATGGTAGTTTAACGAGCCGGGTGGTTTGATAAGCAATCAAGTTCGCGCGGCGATTCTCCGTCGCCGTGCTTATAGCGAACGATACCATTCGGCGATTGCGGTGCCGATTTCGTGCGGCGAATCCTCCTGGATAAAGTGTAGGCCCTTGACGGTCACTTCGCGCTGATTGGGCCATTTGCGGCAGAACTCGCGCTGCGCTCCAACCAGGATCGAGCCAGGGTCGGCGTTGACGAACAGCTTCGGCACGCTGCCGCGCCCGAGCCATTCGGCGTAGCCGCGGACGATCGCGGTCACATCCGGTGGTTCGCCATCGATCGGAATCTCGCGCGGCCAGGTGAGGGTAGGGCGACGCGATTCACCCGGCTCAAGATAGGGTTTGCGGTAGACTACGAATTCCGCCTCGCTCAACTTTCGCATAACACTGGCGGGCAGGATTCGCTCGACGAAGACGTTTTTTTGCAGCACCATCTCATCCCCGCCTGGCCCACGCATCCCGCGAAAAATGTCGCGCGCCCGCTCGGGCCATGCGTCCCACCTGAGCGGCGTCACGATCGCTTCCATGTAGGCGATCGCCCTGACAGCGGCCTGATGGCGATAGGCCCAATGGAAGCCCAGCGCCGAGCCCCAATCGTGCACCACCAGCGTAACGTTTCGCCGCAGCCCCAGGCCGTCGAACCAGGCATCGAGATAGCGCGCGTGATCGACGAAGCGATACGACCCGTCGGGCGCCTTGCCCGACTCGCCCATCCCGGCAAGATCGGGCGCAAGACAGCGCCCGAGTCCCGCCAGATGCGGAATGATATTGCGCCACAGGTACGACGAAGTGGGATTGCCGTGGAGGAAAACGATCGGATCGCCGCCGCCGGTGTCGACGTAAGCCAATTCGCCGCCGCCGGCGTTGAACCGTTTGCGCGGATGCGGGTCAGTGGACGAGATCACATCGGTGCTCATGGCGTTTGCTCCATCTGAAACCGGAGACATACGACCTCGGGATGCGCCGCGCAAGTGCCACGGTGGTTGTGCCTTAATTCAGACGGTAGCAGAATTGGCTCATCTACAGATTCCGCCAAATCTTGTAAATTTTGCGTGATTCCACGAAATCTAACGCGTAACACGCAACCGAGAGGTTACCGCGATGGCCGAGCGCAGGCGCAAGTTCTGGGGATGGGGTTACGAAGACCAGGGTCCGAATGCCGAGCAGCAGAAGCGGATGGCCGAGCGTATGGCCAAACGTTATGGACTGGGCGAAATCACCATCACGCCGCCGCCGACAGAAAAGGAACTCAACCTGCGCACCCCGCGCATCAAGCCGCCCGACTCACTTGCATCGATTTGCTCGACCAGTGTTTATGATCGCGCTGGCCACACCTATGGGCGCGGCTTTCGCGATCTCGTGCGCGCGTTTCGGCGTGACTATCCAAATCCGTTCGACGTGGTGGCGTTTCCGCGCGACGAAAAAGACCTCATCCGCGTACTCGAATGGTGCGATGCCGCCAATGTCGCGGTGGTGCCGTATGGCGGCGGTTCGAGTGTGATGGGCGGGGTTGAGCCGCCCTCGCAAGGCGCCTATCGCGGCGCGGTTTCTATTGATTTGGGCCATCTCAACAAGGTAATCGAAGTTGATCACAGCTCACGCGCGGCACGGATACAGGGGGGAGTGCTGGGGCCTGCGCTCGAAGATCAACTGCGGCCGCATGGCTATACGTTGCGCCATTTTCCGCAATCGTTCGAGTTTTCCTCGCTCGGCGGATGGATCGCGACGCGTTCGGGCGGTCATTTCGCGACGCTCTATACACATATCGATGACTTCGTCGAGTCGGTGCGCGTAGTCACACCCACCGGAATCATCGAATCGCGCCGCCTGCCCGGTTCGGGCGCGGGACCGAGTCCCGACCGCATGTTCATCGGCTCCGAGGGCATCCTCGGTATTATCACCGAAGCATGGATGCGCTTGCAGGACCGTCCCAGTTTCCGCGCCGGTGTGTCAGTGTCGTTCCCGGACTTTGTCACTGGCGCAAAGGCCGCGCGCGCCATCTCGCAGGCCGGGCTCTATCCCGCCAATTGCCGGCTGCTGGATCCGGGCGAGGCCGCCAATGCCGGCGCCAACGACGGCGACGCCGCAGTGCTGGTGTTGGCGTTCGAGTCGGCCGACCATCCGCTCGACTTCTGGATCAAGCGGGCGCTCGAATGCTGCGCCGACTTCGGCGGCAAGTTCGATCCCGATTTGGCCAAGACGCGCACTGACAGCGACGCCACGCATCAGGGTTCCGCCGGCGCCTGGCGCAACACCTTCGTCAACGCGCCCTATCTGATGGACGTGCTGGTTTCGATGGGGTTCGTGAGCGACACCTTCGAGACCGCGATCACGTGGGACCGTTTCGAGGACTTTCATGGACAGGTGATGGAGACGGCGCGGCAAGCGGTCGCGCGGATCTGCGTCAAAGGCGACGTGCGCGTGCGCTTCACCCACGTCTATCCCGATGGTCCGGCGCCATATTACACGGTGATGGCGCCGGGACGGCGCGGTTCCGAGATGGAGCAGTGGGACGAAATCAAGGCGGCGGTGTCCGAGGTGCTAATCAAACTCGGCGGCACGATCACGCATCATCATGCGGTCGGCCGCTATCATCGGCCGTGGTACGACCAGCAACGGCCGGAGGGATTCGCGCGGGCGTTGCGGGCGGCCAAGCGCGCACTCGATCCCAACGGGATCCTTAACCCGGGTGTGCTGATTGATCCATAGGCACCCGCCGTCCTGAAGCCCTTCTCCGTGCCTGCGCAAGGGGCGCGTGCGGCGTCAGTCGTCGAGGCCGAGTTGCTTGCGCGCCGCTTCGCTCATCCGATGCGGCGACCACGGTGGCTCCCAAACAATCTCGACGTTGGCGCGCTGGCAGTCAGGGAGCCCGAGCAATTTATCTTCGATCTCGGTCGCGATCATCATCCCCATCGAGCATCCCGGCGCCGTCAGCGTCATCTTGATGTTGACCTCGTCGCCCTCCAGCGCCACGCCATAGATGAGACCGAGGTCGACGATGTTGACCGGAATTTCCGGGTCGTAACACTCACGCAGAACTTCGTAGACTTCCTGCTCGGTAATCATGTTTGAGTGACGGGGCTGGCGCCGACCCACAGCGTCTTGCGGCAATTGCAGCGGCACAATTCTCCCCGTGCTGTGCGGTAGTATATAAAAGGGTGGAGGATGCGCATAGCCGGCCGCGTGCGCCGCTTCGCGGCCAGCCCGGCTCGGGGCGCAGAGGGTTCGCCCGCAATTTCTGGAGGTTTGATATGCACGAAAACGAGCAAGCACGTACCCAGGCCGAGGACCTGTGCGATCAGGCCGTCGACCTCTATGCAGACGACAATTACGACGGCGCCATCGAGCTGTACAAAAAGGCGATCGAACTCGATCCCACATACAGCGACGCCACTCACGGACTTTCGATGTGCTATCAGGCCAAGGGCGATCTCGACGCCGCTATCGAAGCGACCAAGCGTTCGATAGAGCACCAACCCGAGGACATCCTCGCGTTTACCAACCTGAGTATGTTCTACCAGAAGAAGGGCATGATACAGGAAGCCGAAGCGGCGGGGGCCGAGGCGCGCCGGCTCGACTGGAAGCGCCAGCTTAAAGAGGGCAAGAGCAAGGATCAGTAAACCGTGTACGCAAGTCCGCCGCCGATTAGCGCGGGTTCAGGCGCACCTATGAAGTTCGGGAGGAGACGATGAAGCTCAGGGACAAAGTCGCGTTGATAACCGGCGGTGGCTCCGGCCTCGGCCGCGAGATGGGCCTTCTGTTTGCCAGCGAGGGCGCCAGGATCGGCGTCAACGACGTGCGGCCGGAATCGGCGCAAAATGTCGTAACCGAAATCGAACGCGCCGGCGGCGTGGCCCGTCCCTTCGTCGCCGATGTCTCCAGCAGCGCCGCGGTGAAAAAGATGTTCGCCGATTTTCTCACGGCGTTCGGCACTATCGATATCCTCGTCAACAACGCGGGAATCGGCCGTACGCGCGAAACCTCCGAGCTCATCGGCACACCCGATGTTACCGACGAAGACTGGCACAAAATGCTCGCTACCCATCTCGACGCCGCCTTCTACTGCACGCGCGAAGCGCTCAAGGTGATGATCCCGAAGAAGTGGGGACGCATCATCAACCAGGGCTCGATCGCGGGTACGGCCGGCCTGCCCTTTGCCGCGCACTATTGCGCGGCCAAAGGTGGGATAATCTCGTTCACCAAGTCGGTCGCGCTCGAAGTGGTCAAGCACGGCATCACAGTGAACGCGATCGCGCCCGGCTTTATCGAAACGCCGATGACGGCAGCACTGGAGCCCGAGGCGCGCGAATGGGTACTCCACAGCACGCCGGCCGGACGGCTGGGCCAGCCGCGCGATATTGCCGCCGCCGCGCTCTACCTGGCCTCGGACGACGCCGGGTTCATGGTCGGCCAGGTGATCAGCCCCAACGGCGGCTGGACTACCGCGTAGGCATGCCAACAGCGATGACTCGCCTGCGCGGGCGGTCGTGTGCGCCCCGATAGCGACGCACGACTCCATGATATGAATTCATGACTCGCGAAGTCGCACCCAGGAGCGGGGCACTATGCAAGTCAACATTACGAACTTCAACTATAAGCCAGGCATCGATTTCGCCACCGGCGAACGGCGCTATCTCCAGGATCATGTCGAGATGGCGAAGCGGCTGCCGGATCTAAGAACTTACCTCCTTGGGACATACCGCGGGCGGGCAGGCGCCAAAGCGGCGCATCTTCGCGCCGCGGTGTGGACCTTCGACAGCGGCGCCGGCGCCGGCCGCGCGATGAACTCCGCGGCTGGGCTGAAGATGCGTGAGCACGGTGCGACGCTATTCGCAGATATTCAGCCGCTCGGATTCGACGGCACGGTCATCGCTGCAATGGATTCCATGCAGATCGGTAAGCGCTGCTTCATGGCCATCGCGATGTTCGACCTCAAGGTGAAAAACGACGGGTTGGAGGTGGCCGACCGCCGCTACCTCGCGCATCACACCGTCATCGCGCGCAGGCTGCCGGGACTCAGATATTACGTCACCGGGCGGATGTTCGAACGCAATGGCTATAAGCCCGACCGTTTCCGTTGCGCGATCGTGATTTTCGACAACTTCCAGGCCTTCGATCAAGCGTTCCGTTCAGAGGTGGGTGTGGAACTGGCCAAAGATGAAGCGGCAACACTGAGCAA
>JBOHWJ010000250.1:0-2883 GCA_050736495.1 Binataceae bacterium (SeqCode)
CTGGATATCGGCGGTTTCGTAGCCCATCGAGTGGAGAAACGGGCGGTAAACCTCACGCTCGGCGGCGCGGCTCGGCAACAGGTTGGCAAGATGAAATATCTTGCGTTGGTTGCCAGCGCCTAACGTCAGAGGGTAAAGAAAGCCGGCATTGGCGGGATAGACCAGGCCAGTCAGTTGAGGGTGAGGTGCGACGACGCATACCTCGACGCCGTGGGCGATGAGCGTGCGCGCGAGGCGGTGCCATTGGCGGCGCGCGAGTTCGGCGTCAACCGCCTTGCGCAGGCCGAGCGCGTTACGCGTATGCGGATTGGCGCCGCCACGCACCGAGAAGTGTGTGGGGTCGCCCATCAGGATGGTTCGTGGCATCTCTGCTTGCGGTTATGCGGCGTCGTGGCGTCGGGCCGTTCGGGCTGGCAGACGCCGCGCTGCCTGCATCCGATACACGGGGGGCTCCGCGACGCATTGCCAACTCGCCTCGCGATGCGGCGGCGACGGCGCGGATCCGCCGGTCCACGCCGTTGCCGCCCCGGCGCCAGTCGCGTTCAGCGCGCGTTGTCGGGGCGCCGTCCCGCGTAGCGGACGCCGCCACGTTACGCTCCAACCGACGCGCGGTGTCGGCTACTTGCGATCAAGCTCCGTCAGAAAATCCAACTGCGGCCGGCCGTCGAGCAGGTCGGCAATTCGCCCGCCCATCTCTTTCATGTGGTCAGTCTTGCGATGGAGGTCGAAGGCGGCCTGATCTTGATAGACCTCGTACCACACGAATTGCGTCGCGTCGTCGTTGTTGCGATGCAGTACGTAGGCCTGGCATCCGGGCTCGTTTGCGCGAACCTTCTTGATCATGTCGCGAAAGGCTTCTTCCAATTTTTGCTCGCTGCCCTGCTTGGCTTTGATTCTCGCGATTAGAGTGATGGACATCGGTATCTCCTTTTTGGCCGGATGGGAAAGACGCCGCACACGGCTGCAAGCCGTCTTAGCCGCACCGGCGGTGTTTTTCAAGGCGAATCGCCAATGCCATTATAGGTTGCTTTGCGCAGTTAACAGCGGACGCGTCCGTTGCTAACCTACACCCCACCAAGCCCCACGGAGCATACAGATGATAGGCTTTGATCTGACCGGTGAACAGCGCCAACTCAAGGCATTGGCACGCAAGTTCTCCGAGCAGGAAATCGTTCCGCGCGCCCGCGAATATGACGAAAGGGAACACTTCCCGCGCGATATCTGTGAGAAGGCCTTTGCCGCCGGCCTGATGAACTTTAGCGTGCCGAGGGAATTCGGTGGGCCGGGACTGGGCATCCTCGACACCTGTATCATCCAGGAGGAGCTCAACTACGGCTGCTCCGGTATTTCCAACTCGATCAGCGCCAACGACCTCGGCGCGCTGCCGCTCTTGATCGCGGGCGACGACAGTCAGAAGCAAACCTATCTCGGCGCGCTGACCGAGAAGCTCACCTTTTGCGCCTTCGCGATTACCGAGCCCGGCGCCGGCTCCGATGTCGCCTCGATGAGCACGACCTACCGGCGCGTTGGTGACGAGTTCGTGCTCAACGGCACCAAGCACTTCATCTCAAACGGCTCGATGGCCGACTGGCTGGTGACGTTCGCGACTTCCGACAAACGCCTTAAGCACAAGGGCATTTCATGCTTCGTTTTTCCTGGTAATCTGCCCGGCATCATGCGCAACCGCATGCATGGCAAGCTCGGCCAGCGTGCGGCCGACACCGGCGAAATCGTTTACGATGACACGCACATACCGGCGACGGCGCTGGTCGGGCACGAGGGCGAGGGCTTCAAGTACGCGATGGCGACATTCGATCGCAGCCGCCCGGAAATTGGCGCGATTGCGTCAGGCGTGTCGCAGCGGGCGCTCGACGAATGCCTCAAGTATTCGCGCCAGCGCAGCGCCTTTGGCCAGCCGATCGCGAACTTCCAGGCGATCCAGTTCATGATGGCCGACATGGCGGTCAGTATCGAAGCGATGCGCCTGTTGACCTACAAGTCGGCATGGCTGGTCGACCAGGGCGAGAGCCCCAACGTGATCGCGAGTTACGCCAAGGCTTTCGGCGCCGACGCCTGCATGAAAATAACCATAGACGCCGTGCAGATTTTCGGCGGCTACGGTTACATGAAGGAGTATCCGGTCGAGAAACTGATGCGCGACGCCAAGCTGCTGCAGATTTACGAGGGCACCTCGCAGATTCAGCGCGTCGTCATCGCGCGCGACCTGTTGAAGTCCTAATCGCCGGCGGGGCGGTAGAGATTACGCGCGATCGCGGTCACCAGCGAGCGCGGCACGATGCGCGTGAACTGCGCCATGGTGAAATTGAGCGCGCCGTTGATATAGACGGCGCGTCCGCTCGCCGCCGCCGCGATCGACTGCGCCACCACCGTGGTTGCGTCCATGTAGGCAAACGACGGCGTGCGGCTATGCTCATTGTGCGCGACCGCCTGGAACTCGGTACGCACCGGCCCGGGACATACCGCTGTCACCTTGACGCCGGTGCCAATCAGTTCCGCCGTCAGGCCCTGCGAGAAATTCAGTACGAAAGCCTTGGTCGCAGCGTAGGTGCTCATGTAGGGCACCGGCTGGAAAGCGGCGGTCGAAGCGACATTGAGGATGGTGCCGCGGCGGCGTTGAACCATCGCGGGCAGGAACAGCCGCGTGAGCGCGACCAGCGCGCCGATATTGAGATCGATCTCTTCGAGTTCGCGTTCGAGCGGCAGGCGATCGAAGCGTCCGTTGGTGCCGAACCCGGCATTGTTGACGAGATAGTCGACCTCGACTTTTTCGGCTTCGAGCCGCTGATAAATCTCGCCCGGCGCGGCGCGATGGCCCAGGTCGGCGGGAATTACCTCGGCGCTGGGCGCGCCCAGCTCGCGCAC
>JBOHWJ010000251.1:0-3912 GCA_050736495.1 Binataceae bacterium (SeqCode)
CCGGTCGCCGCGCTGCTCTTCCTTGCGCGGCGCGCGCTTCTTGCGCTGCTTCTTCGGCGCGTTCTGTCCGCTCTCGCTGGTAAACTCAATAATCGAAAGCGGCGCCGCGTCGCCCCGCCGGGTGCCGAATTTTACGACGCGCGTATAGCCACCCGCGCGATCCTTGAAACGTGGCGCGATTTCGTCGAACAGCTTCTTCACCAGATCGCGCGACTGCATGAAATTGTACGCGAGGCGCCGCGCACTCAAGTCGCCGCGCTTGCCGAGCGTGACCATCCGATCGGCGTAGCGGCGCAATTCTTTGGCCTTGGCGTCGGTGGTCTTGATCCGCTCATAGCGAATCAAGCTCAGCACGAGGTTTTTGAAAAGGGCTTTGCGATGGGCCGAGGTACGATTGAGCTTGCGGCCCTGGTTCAGGTGACGCATCGGTTATACTCCTGGGCAGACGGAGGCCTTGTTGCTCAGGCCGACTCGCGCCGCTCCTGTTCCTCCCACATCCGGTCAAGTTCGCTGCGCGACGGCAGATTCTCGAGCCGCATCCCGAGCGAAAGCCCCATGTCGGTAAGGACTTCCTTAATCTCGTTAAGCGACTTGCGCCCGAAATTCTTGATCTTGAGCATGTCCTGCTCGGTGCGCTGCACCAGCTCGCCGATATACTTGATGTCGGCGTTCTGCAGGCCGTTGAAGGCCCGCACCGAAATGGGCAATCCTTCGACCGGCCGGTAGAGATACTCATTGAAAGCCGGCCGCGCTTCCGGACGCTCACCCGCCTCCGGCGCCTCGGCCTCTTCTTCGACCCCGGCGAAGATCGACATCTGGTCGCGCATCACACGCGACGCGTAGGTCAGCGCGTCTCGCGGTGAAATCGAACCGTCGGTCCAGATTTCGAGTGCGAGGCGATCGTAGTCGGTGCGCTGGCCGACGCGTGCGTTGGTCACGACGAAATTGACCTTTTTGATCGGCGCAAAGATAGCATCGAGGCGAATGGTGCCGATTGGCTCGTCGTCCTCGCCACGCTCGGCCGGCACGTAGCCGCGGCCACGCTTGATGACCAGTTCCATGTCGAGTTCAGCGCCTTTGTCGAGCGTCGCGATATGCTGGTCGGGCGTCAGGATTTCGAGGCTCGGCCCGCCCGTGATATCGCGCCCCGTCACCACCGCCTCGCCCTTCGCCTTGAGCGTCGCCGTGAGTTGGTCACCTTCATGGAGACGCAGACGCACCTCCTTGAGGTTGAGGACGATATCGGTCACGTCCTCCTTGACGCCGGGTACCGTTGAAAACTCATGCAACACGCCTTGGCTGCGCACGGCCGTTACCGCGAAGCCCGGCAGCGACGACAACAGGATCCGGCGGAGCGCGTTGCCAATCGTGATTCCGTAACCCCGCTCAAGTGGCTCGGCGAAGAAACGCCCGTAGGTTGGACTCACTTCCCTTTCGTCGAACTCCACAGCCTTGGGTTTTATCAGATCACGCCAATCATTCTGCATAGTTGTGCACTTTACCGGAGAAAACTTTTACTTCGATCCCAATCCTGGAGAAGCCGGCAATCCTTACCCACCGTCTACGCGAGCGATGCCTACCGTGAGTAATGTTCGACGATCAGCTTTTCGCTAATCGGCATGGTCAAGTCGGACCGCACCGGCAACGCGCGCAATGAACCGCGGAACTGCTCGCGCTCAAGCGTCATCCACGGTGGTACTCCGCGCCGCTGCGCCAGTTCCATCGCCTCGACGATCACTTTCTTCTGCCGGCTCTTTTCCGTGATACTCACCACCTGGTTGACCGCGAGCAGGTATGACGGAATCGTCACCGTGCGGCCATTGACCTCGAAGTGGCCATGACGAACGAGTTGGCGCGCCTGTGCCAGCGAACTCGCGAAGCCCAACCGGTAAATCACGTTGTCGAGCCGGCGCTCGAGCAGTACCAGCAGGTTTTCACCCGTAATCCCTGCCATTCGCTCGGCCTGTTCGAAATACTGGGAGAACTGTGTCTCGAGCATACCGTAGATGCGCTTGACCTTCTGTTTTTCGCGCAACCGGATGGCGAACTCGGAAAAACGAGTGCGCGCCTGCCCATGCGCACCGGGTGGATAATTGCGCCGTTCGATCGCGCACTTATCACTATAGCAGCGTTCGCCTTTCAAAAAGAGTTTCAGCCCTTCGCGCCGGCACAACCGGCATACCGGGCCCAGGTTTCTTGCCACGAATTAGACCTCGCCTCGAATCAGACCCGGCGCCGTTTGGGCGGGCGGCATCCGTTATGCGGAATCGGCGTCACGTCCTTGATTGAAATCACGTTGAGCCCGGTCGCCTGCAGCGCACGCACCGCCGATTCGCGGCCGCCGCCAGGCCCCTTTACATAGACGATCACCGCGCGCATGCCGAACTCCGAGACCTTGCGCGCCGCCGCCTCCGCCGCCATCTGTGCGGCGAACGGCGTCCCCTTGCGCGAACCCTTGAAGCCCACCGAACCCGCGCTCGACCACGCCACCACCAGACCCTGAGGGTCGGCGATGCTCACGATAGTGTTGTTGAAGGTCGCATGTACATGCGCCACGCCTTCAGGCACAGAACGCCGCGTACGCCGACGCCGAGGCGCCGCAGGTGCGGCGGTCGCGCCACCGGTGGCGCCTGCGGCCGCTGGCACCTTGTGCGGTGCCGCCTTCGTTTCCTTGCTCTCTTCAGTCATCAGTTTCTAAAGCTCGCCTTTCATATCGGATGCGTCGTTTTCCGTCCGCACGTCTTGTGCTGGTTTAGCTCCTGGGAGCCTGCTTCTTGCCGGCCACGATCTTGCGCGGGCCCTTGCGCGTGCGGGCATTGGTATGCGTCCGCTGGCCGCGCACCGGCAAGCCGCGCCGATGGCGAATACCACGATAACAACCCAGGTCCATCAACCGCTTGATCGATTGCTGAAGTTCGCGTCTAAGATCGCCCTCGACCTTGAAATCCTGATCGAGCGCCTGACGGATGCGCACCTGCTCCTCGGCATTCAGGTCGTCGGTCTTGCGGCCGGGATCGACCTGGGCCTGTTTCAGGATTTTGAGCGCGCTGCTGCGACCGATTCCATAAATATAGGTCAGCGCGATTTCCATCCGCTTGTTGCGCGGCAGTTCGACTCCCGCTACTCGTGCCATCGAACTCTTCTCCTGCTACCCTTGCTAGCCTTGGCGCTGCTTATGCCGCGGGTTGGAACAGAGGATTCGAACCACGCCCTGGCGGCGCACCACCTTGCAGTTTTTACAGATTTTCTTTACCGATGCCCGCACTTTCATGTTATCGCCTGAACTTCATCGCCTGCGGCGCTGCTCCTAACGCATCCGATAGGTAATCCGGCCGCGGCTCAAGTCATACGGTGACAGTTCCACCGTGACCCGGTCGCCCGGCAGGATCTTTATATAATGCATGCGCATCTTGCCCGAGATATGCGCCAATACGCGGTGGCCATTTTCCAGCGACACCCGAAACATCGCATTGGGAAGGGCCTCGAGCACCATTCCGCTCACTTCGATCGCGTCACCCTTGGACATGGGCCAACTCGCTCAAAATCTGGGGCCCGGCGGCGGTTATCGCGATGGAGTGCTCGAAATGCGCGGACAGCTTGCCGTCGGCGGTCACCGCCGTCCATCCATCGTCGAGAATCTCCAAATCCGCCGTACCTTCGTTGATCATCGGTTCGATTGCCAGGACCATTCCTTCCTGCAGGCGCGGATTCGGCATCCCGGTGCGGAAATAATTGGGCACCTGCGGATCCTCATGCAGCCTGCGGCCAATTCCGTGACCGGCGAAATCGATTACCACGGAAAAGCCCGCGTTCTGCGCCGTTTGTTGAACGGCGCGTCCGATATCGCTGATACGGTTGCCGACACGCGCTTGCTCAATCCCTTTGTACAGCGCCTCACGCGTCACCCGCATC
>JBOHWJ010000252.1:0-5411 GCA_050736495.1 Binataceae bacterium (SeqCode)
CCGTTAAACGGCGCTCGCCGCCCGCCTCCATCGCACTCAGCGCATCCGCCGCACGCCGCCGATAGGCGGCGTGCAGCGGATGCGGCCGTCCACCCGCTTCTGGTATCACCGCGTCGTATTCACCGAGCATCCCGCAAAGCGCACGCGCCACCTCCGCGTCGAGCAACGGCAAATCGCAGGAGCATGCGAAAACGCGGTCATGACGAGCCGCCAGCAGACCCGTCCTAAGCGCTCCCGCCGGTCCGCCGAAAGCGCTCGCGTCACGCAAGAGCGTCACGCGCTCAAATTGATCGATGACCGGCTTCACCGGAAACGTCTCGGCGGCCGCGGGCGCGGCCACCACAACGATGTCGTCAAATTGCCGCTTGAGTTCCGTAATGGTGCGCTCGAGCAGCATTGCACCGCCGAATCGAAGCGTCGCCTTGGGCTGACCCATCCGCGCACTGCGCCCGCCCGCGAGAATCACGGCGCTGAACGCGGGCGCGACCAGTTTTGCGCGAAGCGTCATCGCGGTCACTCGCCGGCTGCGCGACTCGCCCGCAATTCTCCGAACGTCACCTGCATGACTTCCTGATGATAGAGCACGCCGAGATGGGCGGTGTTGGGAAGAATCACAACGCGCTTGAACGCGCCCTGGGCGAGCCGCTCGCGCATGGGCGGCCGCACGATCGGATCTTCATCACCAAAGAACGCGACCTCGCCGGGACTGCACTGCGTGTACGAGTAGGGCGACGCCAGGGTGATAAGCGAGCGAACCGCGCCTGCGTGCATTCGCGCGCTCGCCATCCGCGAAATAGTTCCACCGAGACTGTGGCCCATCAGATGAACGCCGGCGCCGCGATCGGCTCGCGCCGCCATCCCGGCAAGTTGCGCAGCCGATTCTTCGAGCGCCTGGCGCACCGGATAATCGAAATATCCGATATCACCGAAGCCCGCCATGCGGACGAAGGCCGCCAGTCCGAGCAGGTTGGTGCGGTTGCCGCCGAGTCCATGCGCCAGAATCACGGGCTCGCGCCGGTTAGCGCCTGGGAACGGCCAATTGTAAAGGGTGAGGCATTCGAGTGGATAGGAGACGAGCAGCGCGCCCGCCGCGCCCAGTTCGCGCACGATCGTGATTGGGTTCATCCTATGAGTAAATTCTAACCATTAGCTCCCTTATGCGCGAGCGTGGTTTGCCGACTGATGCCAGCTGCCATCAGAGGCGTCATGCCAACGACCGTCCGGCGGCCGCGATAACGACAAAAAGGGCGCCCCGAGCCGAGGCGCCCTCATCATCGTTAACCAGGCGTGGCTCTACGCCAGCTTGGCATAGACCGATTTGATCTGGGTGTAGAGCTCGATCGAGTGCCTGCCCAACTCGCGCCCAAAGCCAGATTGTTTGTAGCCGCCGAAGGGCGAGATCGCGTCAAGCGCGCCGTAACAGTTGATCCAGACGGTGCCGGCCTTGAGCTTGCGCGCGATCGTATGGGCGCGGCCGATGTCGCGGGTCCAGACCGCGGCGGCCAGCCCGTAGTTGGTATCATTGCCCTGCAACACGGCGTCGTTCTCGTCCTTGAACGGAATCGCGGCGGCGACCGGGCCGAAAATCTCTTCGCGCGCGATCTTCATCGTGTTGTTGACGTCGGAGAAGACCGTCGGCTGGACGAAGTAGCCTTTCTCCTGCGGTCCCGCCGCGCCGCCGGTCTTGACTTTGGCCCCCTCCTTTTTGCCCGCGTCGAGATAGCTCACAACGCGGTCAAACTGCTCCTTCGAGACCAGCGGACCCATGCGGGTATTGGCGTCGAGCGGGTTGCCGAGAGTCAGTCCCTGCGCCATCTGCGAGAGCTGGTCGGTGAACTGATCGTAAACCCCCTGCTGGATGAATATCCGTGAACCAGCACAGCACACCTGGCCCTGCGTCATGAAGATTCCCATCATCGAACCGAACACGGCCTGCTGCATGTCGGCGTCGGGGAAAATGATGTTGGGCGATTTGCCGCCGAGTTCAAGCGAGACGTGTTTCAGATTGCCCGCCGACAGCTTCAGAATTTCCTTGCCGACCTCGGTCGATCCGGTGAACGCGACCTTGTCGATATCCGGATGAGCCGCGATCGCGCCGCCGGCGGTCGGGCCAAAGCCGGTGACGATATTGACGACACCCTCGGGCAAGCCCGATTCGAGGATAAGGTCGCCGAGCCGCAGCGCGGTCAGCGGAGTCTGCTCGGCCGGTTTCAGGATGACGGTGTTGCCGCATGCCAACGCCGGCGCGATCTTCCACGACGCCATCAGCAGCGGAAAGTTCCACGGGATTATCTGGCCACATACGCCGAGCGGCTCGCGCAGCGTGTAGTTGAACATGGTCGGCTCGGACGGGTTGGTCTCGCCGTAGATTTTCGTCGCCCATCCGGCGTAGTAGCGGAAAGTCTCGGCCGCGAACGGGATATCGACGTTCTTCGACTCCCATAGCGCTTTGCCGTTGTCGAGCGTCTCCAATTCCGCCAGTTCGTCGGCATGCTGTTCGATCAGGTCCGCGATTTTGAGCAGAGCCCGGGTGCGATCATGCGGCCGCATTCGCGGCCATGCGCCGTCCTCGAACGCCTTGCGCGCGGCCTTGACGGCCTCGTCAACGTCGGCCTTGTCGCCTTCGGCCACCAGCGCGAGGATTTCCTCGTTGGCGGGATTAAGGGTTTCGAAGGTTTTGCCCGATTTGGCTGGCACCCATTTGCCGCCAATCAGGAGTTTCCTGGGTGAGCTTCTGAGGAAATCGAGCACTCCGCTCGCTTTCACTCCCGCGGCTGCCGTTTCAATAGATGGGGTGGCGCCCATTGATGAATCCTCCTTGGGCTCGCTATGCCGCCGGGCGCTGACGGGAAATTCCGCCGCTGCCGGGCGGTTGGCGGGTCGAGTACAGCATGGATCGTAGCTCCGATTGACGCACATGGCAAAAAGCCTCGTGGCAACAACTTCGCTTGGGCCTCCGCTGGGAACCCTCTGCACCGCCTGCTTGTCATTCTGAACGGAGTCCGCGAAGTGAAGAATCCCGGGATTCCTCGCTGATTCTAAACGCACGTCGCCGACTCCTTTGCTCGCTTCGCCTGCGGCTCAGCTAGAGGCGCTCAGAATGACGAGATGCACTTGCGCAGAGCTTCCCGCTAGAGTGATCAGGGTCGTCGCGATCGGGATTCTTGGAGTTATAAGGGTTGATCGGCTATACCTTGACGAATGAAGGCTGCGGGGGTTGTGGCTGATGGGCCTCTGATTCTGGTCGCCGAGGAGGGTGATCGGTTGCGGCTTCGGCCGCCGCTCAAATGGGCGGGCGGTAAACGTTGGCAGGTTCCCCACCTGCTACGCTTTTGGCGGCCGCATAGGCGTCGTCTCGTCGAACCATTCTGCGGTGGACTCGCTGTCGCAATGGGCTTGGTGCCACACCGGGCTCTTCTTAACGATATCAACCCTCACGTCATCAATTTCTATCGTTGGCTCAAAAGAGGGTTGATAGTGACCGTCCCAATGTCGAATGACGAGTCGCTGTATTACCGCCATCGACAATATTTCAACACTCTACTCGCGGACGAGAGCGGCGAATCGGCAGAGGCCGCCGCGCTTTTCTATTACCTGAATCGTACCGGCTACAACGGCCTATGCCGCTTCAACCGGCGCGGCGAATTCAATGTACCGTTCGGTCGTTACAAACGAATCTCATATACCGTCGACTTTACCCCGTATCGCGCGCGATTCGCGGATTGGCAGTTCTCTTCGGCTGATTTCGAAGCAATACCGCTACGATCTGACGACTTTGTTTATGCAGACCCTCCCTACGACGTGGAGTTTACTCAGTACGCTAAGGAAGGATTCGGCTGGGATGAGCAGATAAGGGTGGCGGAATGGCTTGCCAAACATACTGGGCCGGCCGTTCTGTCCAATCAGGCGACCGAACGTATCGTGGACCTCTACCAACGCCTGGGCTTTACGATGCAGTTCCTTAAGGCTCCGCGGATGATTAGCTGCACGGGAGATCGTACCCCGGCGCGCGAGGTACTGGCTGTGAGAAACATAGGAATTTCATGAGCCCGCGCGACACCAGCACGGGAAGGGTACTGGAAGCCATGGTTCTCCCGGCGCTTTGCCGCAGCGGCTACTCATACGATCTTCAGCAAAATATTGGGGATCGCCTTGGGGGTGGCCGGCACTACGTCGATGTTGTAGCCAGAAAGCTTGATCAACGATTCCTGGTCTCACTAAAATGGCAGCAAGTTTCCGGAACCGCTGAGCAGAAGGTGCCGTTTGAGGTGATATGCCTGGCGGAGGCGGTTCGCAGTGGGGCGTTTATCAGAGCATACCTCGTGCTTGGCGGAGATGGTTGGAAGCTGCGCCACTTCTACACTAGTGGTGGCTTAGGCCAGTACCTCGTTGATGTTGACAAGGTCGCTATACTCACCCTTGACAGCTTTGTAGCGCTCGCGAATCGCGGCAAGCTCTAGATTGCCCGAGACGTTGGGTCCGTTCCGTGGGTTAAGATGCCAGTCTTAAGCGGCGCGGCCGGTTTTGAGCCTGTTGGATACGCTGGCAATTCTTTTGCGCACATCGTGGCGATCAAAAGCACACCACTCATCACGCAATACTTAAGCGTCAAGCAAAGGGTGCCCGACGCCATCCTGTTCTTCCGCTTGGGCGACTTTTACGAGATGTTTTTCGAAGACGCCGAAGTCGGCGCGCGCGTGCTCGATATTCAGCTCACCTCGCGTTCCAAGGACGGTGTTCCGCTTTGCGGCGTGCCCTACCATGCGGCCGAACCGTACATCGCGAAACTGTTGAAGGCCGGGCTCAAGGTCGCCATCTGCGAGCAAGGCGCGGCGGACATGGCCCCGATCGGATCGAGTCTCAAGGGTGCGGCCTTCCAACTGACCGCGCCGGGCGCGGGTCGAGGCGGCGGACGCGGCCTGATGCCACGGCAGATCGTGCGCGTGATCACGCCCGGCACGGTCGGTGAGGAAACGGTGCTCACCGCCGACGAGAAGAGCTTTCTGCTCGCGCTGGCGCCCGCCGGTGACGGCTTCGCGCTCGCCGCGCTCGACGTTTCGACCGGCGAATTTGTCGCCACGCGGCTGATCGGGCTCGCGAGCGTGCGCGAGGAGATTGCGCGCATCGCGCCGCGTGAGATTCTCGCACCCAAGGAGTCCCCGCGGCTTGCCGTGGTGCTCGCCGGCGTGAAGTACCCGCTGACGGAGCTTGACGGTGGATGCTTCGCGCCCCAGCAGGCACGCGAGACGCTGGCGCGCCATTTCGGCGTGCTGGAGACGGCCTCCGCCGATGGCGCGCTGGACGATACGCTTGCGGCTGCGGCCGGCGCGGCGCTCGCCTATGTGGAAGAGAATTTCGGCCGCGACCTCGCGCATTTGCGGCCGCCGCGCGTTTATCGTGCCGCCGAGTAC
>JBOHWJ010000253.1:0-3974 GCA_050736495.1 Binataceae bacterium (SeqCode)
GCGTTATTGATCGAGGTCTGTTTATAATTTTGACGAATAACCGAGAGATTAAGCACGTATTCGGGATCATAGAGTTCAAAGCCAGGGTTATCGTCGATGATGCGCAAGTCTTCGGGCTCCGAACCCGACCATGCCGTCGCGACCGCCTTGCCCGTGTGGAGAGTTTTGCGTTTGCCGTTGATAATCCCGGCGTCAACCAGGCGGGCGACACCGGGCGCGACCATCTCGCTATGTAAGCCCAGGTCATGCTTGCGGTTGAAGGCCCCGAGCCGCGGCATCACTGAACTCGGCTCGCCGACGCCGATTTGGACGGTCGCGCCATCTTCGACCAGTTCGCTCAGATAGCCCGCGATGGTTTTGTACTCCTCCGGGTCAGGGGCGAGTCCCAAAAGCCGTGTCAGATCGTCGAGCGGGGTACGCTCCAGATCGGGAGCCACAGCGAATAGCCGTTCCCACCCGAGGCGCTCGATCATCTTGCGGATACCAACGCGCTTGGTTTCGTCCAGACGCGCAAGCTCACGTTCCAACAGCGCCAATCGGGCGACGGCGGGGTCGCATCGACGAAGAAGGCGAAATCACCCACATGCATCCAAACATCGCCGTAGGTGCGAATCATGGTCGCATCGGTCAGCGCCACCGCGCATCGCGCGCGCCGCGCATACATTCGTTTGTTCCATTGATGTGCGCCGAAACTGACGTAACCCCTGGCGTTGGGCTGGCTGGTATCGATGAAAGTGAGATCGATCGCTTTGTCTTCGGCGGGACGCTCGTCATACGCCTTGAAAGAGGTCGAGAGCAAGTTGGGCAGGTACGCGCCGAGATGGCGGTCGTGCGCCGTGCGGCCAACGTTCCCGATAAAGAACTCGAATTCCATCGTATTAGGTGGCACTCAAGTCGCGGCTCAACCAGCCGGCGTCGGTGCCTGGCGCGCTCAACCGCAGATCGATTGCGTCGGCGAGCTCTTCGGTGCGCGCCACCAACGCTTGTTGGACTATGGGCTTGTTGGCAAGCGGAAACTGTACGCGCATTCCGGCCCTTACCAGCGCCGCCGCCGCTTCGGCTGAAATCCGCCTGGTCTCATAGTACTCCTTCCAGTTCATCGCCTGACGATGCTCCCTTCCAGATAGATTTGCATAGTCCGCGCGACAACCGTTGAAACCCCTCGCCATGACCGCACTGCGGAGGCCTTAGACCCTGTGCCTCATTTCGCGCGAATTGTCATCGCTTGTCCGAACAGCGCCGGGCGGATAGGTTGCGATTCAGGATGGCGGCCGCGATCAGAATCGGAGCGTCGGGCTTCAGCTACAAGGAATGGCTCGGCGAATTTTATCCCTCCAAATTGCCGGGCGCACAAATGCTTGCCTACTATGCCGAGCGACTGCCGACGGTCGAAATCAATTACACATTTCGCGCGATGCCGCGGCGCAGCATGCTTGAGGGCTGGGCGGCGAAGACGCCAGCGCATTTTCGTTTTGCGCTCAAGGCGCCGCAACGCTTTACCCATTTCGCGCGCTTGCGCGTCGAGGCCGATGCCCTCACCTATTTTGTCGACACCGCGGGCGTGCTCGGGGAGCGGCTGGGCCCAGTCCTGTTTCAGCTCCCGCCGGACTTCACGTGCGACACCGCCGTGCTGGACGATTTTCTGGAGCAGATCGCCGGGCGCGTGCGCCCGGCTTTTGAATTCCGCCATCGCTCGTGGTTCGGCGACGCCACGTTCGAGGTGATGAGGCGCAACCAGACGGCGCTTTGCATAGCCGAAAGCGACAAGCTGGCGAGTCCGCTGGAATGCACCGCACCGTACGTTTATATCCGCCTGCGCAAGGACGGCTACGATGACGCCGCGCTAATGGAGTGGGCTTCACGTATCCGCCGCTTCGCCACCGGCGCGAGCGACATCTATGTATACTTCAAGCATGAGACCAGCGCTCCCGACCTCGCGATCAGGCTCGCGCGGATGATCGCGGACGGGCGGTCCTAAGCGACGCCAGTGGATACCGAGTGAGCACCGCGGCCATAGCCGTTCCGTATGGCGAGTATCGCTACGAATTGCGGCGCGGCGGTGACATCGTCGCGCTCGAGGAGGAGCGTCTGGCCGCCCGCGCGCTAAGCGGCATGCGCCGCTCGGCTGACGGCAATAATCGTCACGAGGTCGAGGTGGCGCTCGACGCCGGCGGCATGGTGGAGCATCTCTCGCTTCGTTACGTGCGCGGCCTTTTCAATCGCAACGCCAGCTACGAGGCCGCCGAAGACGTATTGCGCGGCAGCGTGAGCGCGCTTGCCGGCCGCAATGAAATCGCGGTCAAACTTGGCCGCTTTCGCGAAGTTGATGGCGACCTGATGCTGTTTAAGGCACTGATCGCCGCCCGTATCCGTTCGCGCGGACAAGTTCACTGGACCGGGCGCGTCGCCGTTATCGACCCGGCCACATTGGTCGCAGCTTCGATCAAGCACACCTGGCAGCGGCTCGACGAGCATGGGCACTTGTGGGCGTTTGAGCCGCGGATGGGCGACGATGAAGAAATCGAGACCGATAATGACGGCCGAATCGTCCGTCGGCGCGACAGCCGCGGCGTTGAAACCGTGCTGACGTCGTTCTTGCCGGGGTAGGCGGAGCGCTTACGCGGCAATCCGGTCGCGCGGCATCTTGCAATCGCCTTCAAAGATCGCACCCTCGCTGAGGATCAGCTTGGGCGTGCTGATAGTGCAGTGCAGACGCGCCGTCGCCAGCACTTCGATACGTTCGCGCGCGACAATCTCACCGTTGACGACACCGGCGACGATCACGCGCGCCGCCGCGATGCGAGCGGTCACGACCGCGCCCTGGGCAATCACGATCTCATCGCCGGTTATTTCGCCTTCCGCTTCACCCTCAATTTTGGCGGGCGCGCGGAAATTGAACTTGCCAGAAATCTTGGTCCCCTTGCCGATTCGAGATTCGAAGGTCCTTTCGTCAATCGCCGATGCCATGCGGACGCCCCCCCACCCTTTACCGATAGGATTTCGACGGCGACTATGGCGCGAAAACCGGGTAGGTGCAATCGGCTCAGATTTGAGCTTCCACTCGGCCACCCGAACCAACTAAACTCTCTTCGATTCCAGCCGGTTCACGGAGGTGCGAGCGCGATGCACATGCCATTTCGGACTGCCATGCTCCTGCTCGCGGCGCTGTCCACCGCCGGCGCTTTTGCCTGCCAGCGAAGCGAGACGAATTCGCCCGCGCAAAAATCATCTTCGCAAGCGCCGCCCGCGGCGTTACAGAAGCCGGAGCCACCAACCCAGTCCGGCGTATACGGCTTTTCCGGTGCGAAGGTCGCCGACGGCGACGCCAATGAGGGCGTGGTCGGCGAATGTATCTGGATTTACGACGAGCACAATCAAACCCAGGTCGCGAAGGGCGATTGCTACCAAAGCAACCCCGGCACCTTCCGCGTCCCGCTCAAGCCCGGGCGCTACGTTGTCCGCGGTCCCGGTGGTAACACTCCCATCGACGTCAGGAACGGTGGCTGGGTTAAGATTCAGTCGATTGTCACCCTGCCGCTGGCTCCCTGACCACGCCATCGCGAGTGCTTGCGGTAGGGCTGCGCATCTGCGTGGTGAAGACGTGCGGCGTTCAATTTAGGCGGCCGGCGGGGTAATCAATTCGCTTCAGTGCCGCAGGCTCGACGCAATAGGGACGCGTGAGCCGCGGCTTCGCGTTGAATCGGCTACGGACGTGCCGGTGTACCGGAACACCTCGAGCTCGGACAAGGAGACCGCTCGCAGCACACCGTTGCTATCGAGCAAGGCCTGCTTTACCCAGCCATATTGTTCGTCCATCGATCCGCCGTAGACCCAAAACGAAGTATGCCGAGCCATGAACGTGTGGTAATCAACCACGTTCATCGGGAACCAATGGCTAAACTGCTTCAACGCCAGGTCAAGAGTGTCTTGCCCGAGGTACTTTACGGAAAGCGCCGGATCATCCAGATAAAAGA
>JBOHWJ010000254.1:0-2830 GCA_050736495.1 Binataceae bacterium (SeqCode)
CCCTTGAGTTCATTCATCGTCCGCATCGAATGCCGCCGCTTCTTCTCAGACTTATCCGCCGCCCATGCGCGCGTGCGATCTGAGCGTCGGGCCGCCATTGGACATCCGCTTGACCTGCATCGGCTGACCCTTGCCGCAATTCGGAATTGCGACCAGCCGCAAATCATTGCCGACCGCGTCGACATTCATAAAAAATCGCTTCGAATCGCCCATCACGCTGCCCGAACGAAAGAGCCTTCCCAGCCGCCCATTTTCGATTTCATAGACGCGGCGCGCCGAGATGCGGAAGTTCTCGCGCGACTCGGCGATCGACGGCACCAGGTGGCCGCAGACGTAATAGCCGTGGTCCACGTCGCCGATAATCCGCTCGGGCGGCGTCTCGCCCGGCATTAGAAAGGTGTTCGACATACGGATGAGCGGTACGTGGTAGGCCTCGCTCGCGCGGGCCGAGCCATTGGGCTCGACTCCGAGAGTCGCCGCGGTCGCGCGCGAGTTGAGAAAGCCGCGGAACACGCCGCCCTCGATATGCACCACCCGGCGCCCGTGCGTGCCCTCGTGATCGTAGCGATAATGGCCGTAGCCGTTGAGGCTCGGGTCCGAGCAGGCCCACAAAAGCGGCGATCCGACCGGGCGGCCAACTTCGCTCTGTTCGAGCGATCGCAGAAACCAACTGCGGCCGGCGTATGCCGCCTCCATCTTGAGTGCGCGGTCGGCCTCGCATGGATGGCCGATGATTTCGTGCGCTATCAGCGCGTTGAAATGCGGATCGGTCACTACGGTGATCTCGCGATCGGGCGGTTTCAGCACCGGCGCGGCGGCAAGCTCTCGCGCCTCGCGGGCGAGGTCGAGCGCGAACGTGCCGAGGTCGGGATTCGGCATCAACTCGTCGCGCCAGCCCTCGGCTATACATTCGAAGCCGCGCTGCTGGCCGATAGTGTCGTAACTTTCCTGATGGCCGCCGCCGTTTTGCGCCACCACGTAGCAATCGCCCTGCGAGAAGGCGAAACCCTGCGAGATGAGCGCACCCGCGCTGTTGATGAAGAGTTCGTGGCGCAATTCCGCCATCGCGGCGACCACGTTGTAGGCGATCTCGGAGCCGAGTCCCACAATCGCGGCCGAAGCCTCGCGACAGGCGCGCTTGATCTCGCCGGGGTCCAGGCTTTGTGGGTCGCGGCGAAAGGTGGGTGCGACTTCGTCGCGTATCACCGAAGGCGCCGGCTGGTCCGTCGGCATGAGTCCCCTGGCGGCGCTGCCGTGGCGCTTGAGCAGCGCGGCCTTTTCACGCGCGCTATAACGGGCGCGCGTATAAGCCTCGTTGAGTCCCGCGCCGAGCGCCGCCATCAGCTTGGCCGGACGGAGCGCGAGCCGGCCGACTTCGGCGCCGGTATAACCGTGGCCGGTCACACCGCCGCGATCAGCACATTGAACGCTTAGGCCGAACGTGGCGATTTCAGTCTCGCCACTTTCACGCGACTCGCCGTCGTTGGCGACGCCGGAGCGGCTAAAGACGACCTCGAAGCGGATTTCCGCGTAAGTGGCGCCGCGATGGGTGCGGACGAACCGGGTGAGCGCTGGCGGTCCCGCCTCCTTCATGAATTCAATCGCCCCGAACAGATCCTTTGAAGTGGCCATCGTCACATCCGCGCCGTCATTCCGTTAAGAAACGGACCCAGATTCGTCGCGTCAAACCCGCCTAACCGCAGCGTAAACATAGCTTAGCGCGAACAAGGCCGCGAGCAGCGCGACGATTGTCGGGCCAGTCGGATAGTCGAGCCAATACGAACCGAACACGCCCACTATCGTGCTGAGCAGTGCGAGCACGGTTGCCAGTGCAAAGGCCGCGCCCAAACGCCGCACGAAACACAGCGCGATCGCGCCCGGCGCCACCAGCAGCGTGAAGGTCAGCAGAGCGCCGACGCCGCGAATCGCGATCGCCACGGCGACGCCGAGTGCCACGTAGAAAATTGTGTTCCAGAGATCGACCCTGATGCCGAGCGAATGAGCCATGTCGGGATCGTAGGCCGCAATCAGGAATTCCTTGGCGGCGAAAAACTGGATCGCGCCGACAATCGCGAACACAATTACCATCATCCATAGCAGCATCTCCGGCACTGTCAGAATATTGCCGAACAGCACGTTTAGGATTTCGCCCTCGCCGCGCGGCGCCTTGACTATCAGCAGCACAGCCGCGGCGGAACCGCCGGCGTAGAGCAGGCCGATGAGCGCTTCCAGCGGCAGCCGCGGTGAATCGGCCGCGCGTGAAAAACCGAGGAACGTCACCACCGTCAGCACCAGCGCGACCGGAAACGGCTGCATCTGGAACAGGATCGCGAGTGCGACCCCGGCCGAGGAAATCTCCGCCACCGCCGCGCCGACGAAGACGATACGCCGGAGCACTACATAGACGCTGAGCGGCGCGAGTCCGAGCGCGACCAGCATGCCCGCGATCAGCGTGTTGCGCATGAACGGGATCGTCAGCAGATCCATCAGGACTCTCCGGCGTAGGTGGCCGCTAGCGTTTCGGGCGCCAGCATCGATTCCTTGGAACCCACGACGAGGGTGCCGAAACGCGTGATGAGCGCGACCCGCCGAGCGAAATGTTCGATTGCGCTCAGCAGATGCGTTACGAACACGATGGTGGCTGACTGCTCTTGCTGCAGATCGAGCAGCAACTCCATGATGGCGCGCTCGGCCTGCAGGTCCATGCCATTGGTCGGTTCGTCCAGCAACAACAGGTCTGGCTCGCCCGCCAGCGCGCGCGCGATCAGCACGCGCTGCTGCTGGCCGCCGGAAAGCTCGCGGTAGGGACGGTTCGCCCGCGACTCCATGC
>JBOHWJ010000255.1:0-3404 GCA_050736495.1 Binataceae bacterium (SeqCode)
TCATCGGCACGACATGATCGACCATGCCTAACCGCAGCGCCTCGTGTGCATCGATGCGATTGCCAGTGTAGAGCATCTCGAGCGCGCGCCCGATCGGAATCAGCCGCGGCAGCCGCTGCGTACCGCCACCGCCGGGCAGCCATCCGAGACGAACCTCGCCGAGACCGAATTGCGCATGCTCGGCCGCCACCCGAATATCGCAGGCCAGCGCCTGTTCGAGGCCGCCGCCGTTGGCGTGGCCGTTTATCGCCGCGATGATCGGTTTGTAGAGATCGAACATCACCGCGAATGGTGACTTCGGTGGATCCTCGCCTGGCCGCTGCACGTAATTGGATTTAACGTCGCTGCCCGCGCAAAAGGCGCGTTCGCCGGCACCGGTCAGAATCGCGACGCGCAACGCGGGATCGTCGCGGAACTCGCTCCAGCTATCCGCGAGCATCCCGTAGGCCTCGAAGTCGCACGCGTTCAGCCGTTCCGGCCGGTTGATGGTGACGTAGGCAACGGGTCCCTTTTTTTCGAACAGGATTTTCATAAACGGGTCCTCTCCCTCCGCAAGTCACATGCTCTGGGAAGGCGAGTGAATAGCGGTTACCTAGCAGCAGTGGCCGCAAGAGGCCAGCGTCAAACCCGCTACGATTGTGTGGCTTGCATCATCGCGCTGGCCCGGGTGAAGCGCCGGAAGTGGCGAAGCAGGCGCCTGACGTGGCGCCCGCTCCGGTTTTGATCAACTCGCGCGCCGATCCGATTTAATCGCGCGAATAGCGCGACTCAGGCGGAGAAGAATACCAGCGTACGCGCCTCGATACTCTCGCGCGGTGCGGCATCGGGCGGGCTGGTTGGATCCTCGAACGCCGTATGAGCGGTAAAGCGGGTGCGCCGCTCGTCGGAATCGTAACATTTGAGCAGCAACGCCTCATTCTTCAGCATGCGCGGGAAATAGTACCAGCGATGGTTCGGGTTGTACGCGATCGAATAGACCTCGCCGGTACGGTCGCGATATTTCAGATCGGTAGGCACGAAATCGCGCTGCTCCATACTTTCGGCGTCGCATACCGCAAGCGGCATATCCTCCACTGGTCCCCGAATCGGCCGCCATACGTTGATCATCGCAAACCGTCGCTTCAGTAATTCCTCGGCTTCGGCACCGAGCAGATCGCGCACGCGCTGCGGTCCGGAGCGGAGCGTGTAATCGTTATGGGCGGCGCGGACCGGCTCGCGCGCGCCATTCTCGCCCCGCTTCGACATTGGAGCGCAGCGCACATTATGGTCGAACACCACCACGCGCACGGCCCCAGTCGCCTGCTTCACGAGCCGCTCGCACTCGGGATAATAGACCACCCGAATTTCGTTTTCGTCGTAAAAATTGGCGACGAGGCTCTCATGCCCCACTAACTCGAAGCCCTGCTTGTCCAGAGTTAGCCGCGACAGTGCCGAGCGGCCGTCATGGATCGTCATCGTACGTTCGGTGAAACGCCACGTCCGCGACGGCAGGCCCGGCTCCTTATACATATAGGTGACCGGTTTCTCCGCCATCTCGGCGAGATAGTTGAGCGAAGTCTTGACCGAATTCAATTCCTGCGGCGTCGCGATGTTCATGCGAAATCTTCCTCGAATCAACTTTACAATGGACGCCCGTCATTCGCCAATCCGCACGGCGATGCTGGAGTCGCGCCGCGATCGGCGTTGCGCACAACGAAAATGAATTGGCGCGCGCTGTTGGCGGCCACGAGAGGCTTGACGGCAGGTCGCTAAATCGGATATTGAAAATCATTCTCAATTTCGCAAGGAGGAACACCTCAATGACGCGTCGCGGACTCAAAGCACTGCTCATCGCCCTGGCCATCTCCACCGCAGCCAGCCTGGCGGCAGTCGCGCATGCCGACAACGGCGCCGTCCAGTTGCGCTTCGATAACAACAGCTTCGCGCCGCGAAACCTGACCGTCCCGGCAGGCAAGGCGCTCACCATCAAGGTTCTCAACGCGAGCACCCAAACCATCGAATTCGAGAGCTTCAAGCTCAACCGCGAAAAGGTCATTCAGCCCGGCGAAACCATCGTCGTGCATGTGCCCGCGCTTAGTCCCGGAACCTATGATTTTTACGACGACTTCCATCAAACCGTCCCGCAGGGAAGCATCGACGCAAAGTAGGCGGCTTGGGCGGTATGAAGAAGTTGATGCTGGCCGGCGCATTGCTGGCCGCGGGCGTCGTGGCCGGTATCCAATTCGTACCAGCCATGCGCGACAACCCGCCCGCGGCCGGTGAGATTACGGCGCCACCGGAGGTCGCGGCGCTGCTGCGGCGCGCCTGTTATGATTGCCACTCCAACCAGACCCGTTGGCGCTGGTACAGCCACATCGCCCCGCTCTCATGGCTCATCGCGCACGACGTTGAGCTCGGACGAAAGGAAATCAACTTCTCCGACTGGGGCTCATACTACCCGATCACCCGCAAACGAAAGCTCGAATGGGTCGATCGCGCGTTGCGCGAACAGGCAATGCCGCCGTGGCCATACCGGCTGATGCATCCTGACGCGCGACTGAGCGCGAGCGATCGCGCGCTACTCGAGCGCTGGATCGAATCCGCGCTTGCTGGACCTCTCGTACATCCCACCAAAAGGCAGTTACAACAGTGAGAATTTTTTTTCGATTGGCAGCCGCGCTTACGCTTGTCGCCTCCGCCGCCCTGCTGACGCCGCAGTGCGCATCGGCGCAGGTCGATCCCTGGGAGTTCGAGGTCTATCCATACGCCACGGTAGGCCGCGGCGTGGTCGAACTTGAGACCGATAATGCCGTCGTCGCCAATGGACACAGCCACGCGGGCGTAGGAACCGCGGGAGGCGAATTTCGCAGCCAGGGGACGTGGTACAACCAGTATGAACTCACTTATGGACTCACGGACCGCATCGAGGCGGCAGCCTATCTAAACATGGCGCAGATCGCCGCTCACGGTTACTGGTACGCCGGCTCGAAATACCGCCTGCGTGGAAGGTTGTTCGATCCCGGGGTGCTGCCCGTCGACCTCGGCTGGTATGTCGAACTCGAATGGCACAAGACGCCGCAATTCGACGAAAGTGCGCTTGAACTGGAACTGCGCCCCATAATTGAGAAGGATATCGGACCCTTCTCGCTCATTATTAACCCGAAATTCGAAAAGCCGATCTTTGTCGGGCCGGAAAAAAACGAGGGCTTCGGGTTTGGCTATGCGGCCGGCGCCTATTATCGCTGGCGGCGCTACCTGTCACCGGGCCTTGAATTTTACGGCGCGACGGGCAAGATCGACGACAACACTCCATTGAGCGAGCAGCATCATTACATATTCCCCGTGCTATGGGGCGAATTGCCGCATGGAATTGAGTATAACGTCGGTCCCGGCTTCGGACTGACAGGAGGCTCCGACCATGTGAT
>JBOHWJ010000256.1:0-3425 GCA_050736495.1 Binataceae bacterium (SeqCode)
CGCCAAGATCGGTTCAACCGACTATTTCATTCACACCAACAGCATGATCGAGCATCCGGCCGACATCAATAATGTTCCGGTCAAGGTTGGCTCCGATGAGGCGCCGCTCTGTTTGAGTACCGGGATATAGACTGAGCGCTGACCGTTGATGCGCACGATATTTTGCTGAATCGCGGCCGCATCTTCGGCATGGCCGACATCCCGCACGAAGACCGGCGCCTCATCGGAGCCAACCTTGACCGGAACATTATTGATGTCGGCCGGATGCTCGATCATGCTGTTGGTGTGAATGAAATAGTCGGTTGAACCGATCTTGGCGTCGCCCGCCGGAATGATCAGGTTGGCGCTGTTGAGTGCGTGGACCACGTTCATCAGGGTGAGACCGCGCGCCTGTAACGCCTCGCGATTCAGATAGACCATGATCTGCCGATACTTGCCGCCGAACGGCGGCGGAACGGAGGAGCCAGACACGGTGGCAAGAAAATTGCGGATGTTATACTGCGCCTGATCGCGCAATTGTGCTTGGCTGAAGCCCTTGCCCGACACTGTCACGAGCACCACCGGCAGAGAGGAGGCGCCCGCCTTGAGAATCAGGGGCGGCAGTGTGCCGGGCGGCATGTGACGCAAGTCCGCCATCGCGAGGTCGCCGAGATTGGCGGCCGCCGCATCGAGGTTGATACCGGGATGGAAGAACACCTTGATGATGCTGACGCCGGGAAGTGAGCGCGACTCGGTGTGCTCGATACCGCTGCCGAGTGTGAAGAAGCGCTCGAAGCGCGTGGTGATATCGCGCTCCATTTCGAGCGGCGGCATCCCCGGATAAAACGTCGCGACCACCACCGCCGGAATGTGCAGTCGCGGAAACACGTCCACCGGCATCCGCGCGAACGCCGTTAGACCCAGAATCGTTACGATCAGCGCGCCCACCACGATGGTGTGGGGATTGCGCAACGAAAAACCGGGCATGATGGTCCGACCTCGATATGACCATGCCGCAAAATTGTCACGGCAGAACTGGGGGCAAGTATGGACTCGCCCTTGCGTCGCGCGGCGGAGCTATACGTCAGCCGCGAGCGTTCGTATCGCAAACGCTATATGAGGAGGTCGAACGGATCCGGTTCGGCGGGCCGGGGCGGCAGACACTTGCGGTGAATCAGACGATGCCGTTGACGGAGAGGCGCATTGAACAGCGGCGTAACCGAGGCTAATCGCGCTGGCTCTAACTGCATGTCCGCCACTCTGAGCATTGCCGACTCATACACGGTACTATCGAATAGCGAATCGGGGGTGACGCCAGACAGATCAAGCAGATTGTGCCGTGTCACCGCATGGCTCAGGATGCGCGTGGGCCGGTAGGTAATATGGCTAGCGCTTTGACCGCGCAGCGGAACCAGCAAGCCAACACTAAGTACGAGCACCGCCCCTAATAGGCGGGGTGGCCCGGAACTTTTCAGACGGCGATGAAACCAAGCCAGCATTTAAGCGATCCTCAGAATATGCGGGTTCGCGCGATGCCGCAAGGCGGAATCGTCCAAGCCGTCAGCCGAGCGCCTCAAGTGCAACGATTGAGCGACAATGCTGTGCGATGGAGCCGGTGCTCACTCCGAGATAGGATGCGCAATGAGGCTAATGTGGCGGGGCGCAAATCGAAACGTCGCGGCGCGGGCGTTGCGGCCCGCCCTATGGTGCGAGCGCAAACCATCGCGGGCGCACTGGCGATGGTGCTGGCGCTGGCAGCGCCGGTACTCGCACAGCATTACACTACCGATCGCGCCCGCAGTGATTCCCTGACGGCATATCTCCGCAGCCATCGCCTGCCGCTGGTGGGGGCTCAGGTGATGAAGAGTGACAGCGGCGGCGAACGCGTGATGCTTTACGGCTTCGTCGCTACGAGCTTTGGCAAGACCGACGCCACCAAACAGGCGCGCGCTTTTCTCAAGCAGCCGGACACGGTGGTCGAAAATCGTATCGTGATACGGCCGGAGATCGTCAAGCTCCACCCTCACGCGCAAGCTAATGTGGCTGTGGCGCCCGGGGGCGAGACGGTGGCAGCACCCTCGCCGGAAAGTGCCGCCACCCAGTCGTTCGACCAGCTATTCCAGGACATTCAGCGTTACGGAATCAAGACACCGCCCGACGAGCAGAACAGCCTTGGTTCTTTCGGCAGGCCGTGACCGATGAGGCGGCTGGCGGTTGAGTGCTGGTGGTGCGACGGCCGCTCACGCGCCTGATCGCGCCCGACCGTTTGCGTGATAGAGTCTCTTTCGCAGTGCCTGACAAGGTAATCGTCCTTCGGAATTCTCCCGCGAACGCGGCGGTCGACGAGCGCAATTTTCGCATCAAGTATGCGGAAGTCCTCAACCCGGCGCAGTTCGCCGTGGCCGCGCATCGCGATGGTCCGCTGCTGGTCGTTGCCGGAGCCGGTTCGGGAAAGACGCGCACGCTGATTTACCGCGTCGCGCGGCTCATCGAAAGCGGCGTACCGCCCGGTGCGATCCTGCTGCTGACCTTCACGCGACGCGCCGCGCGGGAGATGCTGCGGCGGGTCGAGCAACTGGTCGGCGATCGCGGCAGCGAGATCGCGGGCGGAACCTTTCATTCCTTCGCCAATCTCGTGTTGCGCCGTTTTGGCGCGTCGATCGGGCTCAAACCGAACTTCACGATTCTCGATCGCTCCGACATGGAGGACGTGATCAATCTTCTGCGCTCGCGGATGGGATTGGGGTCCAAAGATCGGCGCTTTCCGAAAAAAGGCACGGTCGCCGAGGCCATCAGCATGGCGCGCAACAAGTGCCGGGAGCTGGGCGCCGAGATCGAGGCCGATTTTCCGCATTTGATCGAGCATCAGCCCGAAATTCTGAAGCTCGCCGAAAGCTACGACGCCTATAAGCGCGAGCGCGGGCTGCTCGACTACGACGATCTGCTCTACCGGCTGGCCGAGCTGCTGCAACAGCATGAAGGGGTGCGCCGGCGTCTCTCCGAGACCTATCGTTACATCATGATCGATGAATACCAGGACACCAACCTGATCCAGGCCGAGCTGGTGCGCCTGCTCGCCGCAACCCATCGCAACGTCATGGCGGTGGGCGACGACGCGCAATCGATCTATTCGTTTCGCGGCGCCAATTTCCGCAACATCATGGATTTTCCGTCGCTGTTCGCGGGTGCTCGCGTCATCAAGCTTGAGGAGAACTACCGTTCACTGCAGGGCATTCTCGATGTGGCCAATGAACTAATCTCACGGGCGAGCGAGAAGTACACCAAGGCGTTGTTCACCAATCGGCACGGCGATCTGCGGCCGATGCTGGTGCGCGCGCAGGACGAGCATATGCAGTCGCGTTTCGTCGCGCAGCGGATCCTGGAATTGCGCGAAGATGGCGTGGGACTTGGGGAGATCGCCGTGCTGTTCCGCTCAAGCTTCCATT
>JBOHWJ010000257.1:0-2137 GCA_050736495.1 Binataceae bacterium (SeqCode)
TTGTTAAAGAGACCGGTGGTCCCGAAGTTTTGAAATACGAAACCGTTACAGTCGCGGAGCCGGGGCAGGGGCAGGTGACCGTGCGTCATCGCGCGATCGGGCTCAACTTCGTCGACATCTATTTCCGCAGCGGCGTCTATCCCGCGCCGATGCCGTTCGTGCCGGGCAGTGAGGGCGCCGGCGTGATCGAAGCGGTCGGTCCAGGTGTGACAGAATTCAAGGCCGGCGACCGGGTTGCATACGCGGGTGGCCCGATGGGCGCGTACGCCGAGGTGCGGACGATGCCGGCGCGCTATCTGGTGAAAATTCCTGGCGCAATCGACGACGCCACGGCGGCGGCTGCGATGCTCAAGGGAATGACCGCGCAGTTTCTGATTCACTCCGCCTACAAGGTCAAGCCAGGCGATACGATTCTCGTCCACGCGGCTGCGGGCGGCGTCGGGCTCATCCTGAGCCAATGGGCCAAGCATCTGGGCGCGACTGTAATCGGTACGGTAGGCAGCGATGAGAAAGCGGGCCTGGCGGCGCACAATGGCTGCTCACACACGATTAACTACAGCAGTGAGGACTTCGTCGCGCGCGTGAAGGAAATCACGAGCGGCGCCGGCGTTCCAGTGGTCTACGATGCGGTTGGACAGGCGACCTTTATGAAGTCGCTCGATTGTTTGAGGCCGCTCGGCATGATGGTCAGTTTCGGACAGGCCTCGGGACTGGTGCCGCCGTTCAGCGTGAATATCCTGGCCGCCAAGGGCTCGCTGTACCTTACGCGGCCTACGCTCAACACCTACGCCGCCAAGCGCGAGGATATGCTCGCTATCGCCAACGCGCTGTTCGACGTGCTGGCCAAGGGCGCCGTGCGATGCGAGGTGAAGCAGAGCTTCGCGCTGGCTGATGCCGCCAATGCTCACCGCGCACTAGCCGAGCGCCGCACCACCGGATCGACCGTGATGATCCCGTAGGAATCTGGCACCAGGCGAACAGCCTCCGCTACGAATCGGCGAGCGCGGGCCGAGTCTCGCGTGCTGGCTCACGGCGCGCGTCGCCGACACTGGCCGCGACGCCGTGAAGATACATTGCCGCCGCCATCGCGACGACGAATGCCACAACCCGCGTGGAACCCCATGCCAGTGACGTGATCGCCGGTCCCGGACAAAAGCCACCGAGGCCCCAGCCGACGCCGAAGAGCGCCGCGCCGGCGACCAACCGCGAGTCGATATCTCTGCGCGTGGGAAGTGAAAAAGACGGCGCGAGCAGCGGTGCGCCGCGCTTCACTGCTACGCGGTAGAGTACGAAGTAGACCGCGATCGCGCCGATCATCACGAACGCCAGACTCGGATCCCAAGGGCCCGCGAAATCCAGAAAGCCGACGATTTTCGAGGGCTCGGTCATGCCCGAAATGCCCAGACCGAGCGCGAAAACGATGCCTGAAAGAAATGAAACCACCGCCGCCTTCATAATGAGCCACCGAGCAGATGGTTGACCACGAATACGGTCACCGCACCGGTCGCGATGAAACACGCCGTCGCAACCAGCGAGCGTGTCGACAAGCGACTGATTCCGCATATGCCATGGCCGCTGGTGCATCCGTTGCCCAGCCGCGTGCCGAATCCGACCAGCAATCCGGCAACGGCCACGGCGCCGAGCGAGCGCGAGATGGTGAACGCGAAGACGTGCGGGTCAGCGACTCGCAGGATAGCTCCGCCGGCGATCAACCCGCCGAGAAAGCACCCCCGCCATAACATGTCGCCCTTGACCGGGCGAAGAACACCGGCGGCGATTCCGCTGATGCCGGCCAGCTTGCCATCGAACAGCAGCATTGCCCCGGCGGCAAGGCCGATCAGAATCCCACCGGCGAGCGAAGCGACAGGGGTGAAGTTAGCCACGCTCGGTATCCTCCCGAGATCAGGGCGGCGCTGGCTCAGCTTATGGTATCAGTGAGCCGGCGCCAACTATTTATACTTCCAGACGGTCGCCGAGCTTGGGGTTGACGCGCGATTTCATTCGCGCGGACCTGTACAGTCCCGAACTCGGATTGACCAATAGTTTCTGAGCGCGGGTTCAAATCGGATATAATCTCACGCATGCCTTCAGCCGCCATTCCCATCACGCGCCAGGGCGTGGCGCCGATGGTGGCGAA
>JBOHWJ010000258.1:0-11303 GCA_050736495.1 Binataceae bacterium (SeqCode)
GTCAGATGTGCTGACAAGACTTGCCGCGCGTGCCGACGTGATTATTGACGCGGGTGAGGCGCGCGTGGTCGATCGGCGTCTTCCGATTTATCGCGAGCTCAGCGCGCAGGACCCGCGTCTGATCGTCTGCACCATCACGCCGTTCGGACTCGACGGCCCGTGGCGCGATTTCAGGGCGAACGACCTGACGCAACTCGCGATGGGCGGAATCATGGGCGTATGCGGTTACGACCCGCGCCCCGACGGCGTCTACGATACCCCGCCAATCGCACCCGGCATGTGGCAGTCGTACCATCTGGGTGGCGAGTACGCCGCGCTCTCGACCACGGCGGCGCTGAATTTTCGCGAACTCAGCGACGAAGGCCAGTTCATCGACGTTTCAATTCACGAGGCCGTCAACACCTGCACCGAACTGGCGATGCCGACCTATATTTACGCGGGCAAAGTGGTGAAGCGGCAGACCGCGCGCCATGCCGGCGTCGGCATCAGTAATCCGTGGCTGCACCAGAGTGGCGGCGGCGGTTACGTCAACGCGACCGTGTCGCCGTTCGAGCGCGAGTTCCGCGGACTGGTCGCGCTGCTCGACGAGGCCGGAATCGCACACGATCTGCGGTCGGCGGCGTACGACGATCAGAAGAAGCGAGGAACCGCGGCGGCGCAATCGCACATCAACGGGCTTATCGACCGGTTGGTCGCCTCGATGACAGCCGAGGAGATGTTCCATCGGGCACAGGCCAAGGGACTCGGCTGGGCACCGGTGCGGCGGCCCGAGAATAATCTCGACGATCCGCATTTCCGGGCGCGCGGCTCTTTTGCGCCGATAGATCATCCGGAACTCGGACGCGAACTGTATTATCCGGCCTCGGTCGCGACCGATGGCGGCAATCGCGTGATGGGGCCGGTGTGCCGCGCACCGCATCTAGGCGAGCATACGCGAGAGGTTTTGCTGGCGGCGGGATTGAGCGCGGCCGAGATCGACGCCCTCGCCAGTACAGGCGCGATCTGATGCGGCTTTTCAGCGCGCCCGAAAATGGTCCTGATTCGTGCCGAGTAGCTACTTTCGTTGGGGTTCGGTTCCACTTCGATCAGAAATATCCTGAGCCTCGGCAAGCGCCGCGCAAGGCGGGTGACTCGCGCGAGCCGGACGGGATAGGTTATCTTGTTCCGTGGTTGAATCCCGGCAGGGGTTGAAAAGGGTCGGAAAAGCCCGCAGCCTGCCGAGAGAATATCCGAAGAACATCCAAGGAGTTGAGGCACCGGCCGGACTATCCCGCCGGCGGCCGCCGCGCCCGTGGCAGAGACCGACTATAAAGTGACACTCAGGCTTCCCAAGACCGACTTTCCGATGAAGGCCAACCTGCCCAAGCGTGAGCCGGAAACGCTCAAGCGCTGGAATGACGGCGAGCTCTACGCGCGTTTGCTGGAAGCGCGCAAGGATGCGCGGAACTGGGTGCTGCACGACGGACCGCCATATGCCAACGGGCGCGTCCATTTCGGCACCGCGCTCAACAAAATTCTCAAGGACTTCATCGTGCGTTCGCGCTCGGTGATGGGTTACCGGACGCCGTACGTGCCCGGCTGGGATTGCCACGGCATGCCGATCGAGCTTCAAGTGACGCGCCAGCTCGGCGACAAGGCTCGCACCATTCCCAGGATTGAACTACGCCAGATGTGCCGCGAATTCGCCCAGCGATGGATCGACGTGCAGCGCGAGGAGTTTATCCGGCTGGGCGTGATTGGCGACTGGGGCGACCCTTATTTGACCTTCGCGCCGCAATACGAGGCCGCGGAAATCGGCGTGCTGCGCCAGCTTCTCGACGAAGATTACATTTACCGCGACCTCCGGCCCGTGCATTGGTGCTTCGATTGCCGCACCGCGCTGGCCGAGGCCGAAGTCGAATATCGCGAGCATGCTTCGCCGTCGATTTATGTTGCCTTCCGCCTGAACGCCAACGCCGGCAACGCGGCGGCGCTCGCGGCGAATCCCACCGACGGCGCCGAGCTTGCGGCCGCGCATCAGGCGGGCCATCTGTACGGCGTCATCTGGACAACGACGCCATGGACGCTCCCCGCCAACCTCGGTATCACTCTCAACGAACAGTTCGACTACGTCGCGCTCAAGGCCGGCGCCGACTACTACATCGTGGCGGCGCGGCTTGCGGCCAAGGTCGAAGAGGCGTGCGGACTCACGGCCGGCAAGCGTATAGCGCTCAGCCGCGCCGCGCTCAAGGCGCTCGATGGCAAGGACATCTTTCGCCATCCATTTATCGAGCGCGACGGCCGCTTGATGTTCGGCGACCATGTCACCGCCGACGCTGGCACCGGACTGGTGCATACAGCGCCCGGACATGGCTACGAGGACTTCGTCATCGGCTCGCGATATGGGCTGCGGATTCTGACGCCGGTCGATGACGGTGGCGTTTTCACGGCGGAGGCCGGCGAATGGGCGGGACGCAACGTCTTCAAGGCCAACGACGAGATCGTCGAGAAGTTGCGCACGACCGGCGCGCTGCTCAAGGCTGAAACGCTCTCGCACAGCTATCCGCATTGCTGGCGCTGCAAGAACCCGCTGATTTTTCGTGCTACCGAGCAATGGTTCCTGCGCATCGACCATAATGGACTGCGCGCGCGCGCACTTGCCGAAATAGACAAGGTCAAATGGGTGCCGCCGGGGTCGCGCGACCGTATCCGCAATATGGTCGAGGCGCGGCCGGACTGGTGTCTGTCGCGCCAGCGCGCGTGGGGCGTGCCGATCCCGGCGCTCAGATGTGTCAAGTGCAATCGCGTCACGCTCGATACGGGCGTGCTCGATCGCGTCGGGAAAATCTTCGCGCGCGAGGGTTCCGACGCATGGTACATTCGTGCGGCGGCGGATTTCGCCGGCGCCCTCAAGTGCGAATGCGGCGCGAATGAGTTTAGCAAGGACGAGGACGTGCTCGACGTCTGGTTCGATTCCGGCTGTTCGCATGCGGCGGTGCTGGTCAAGGCACGCCAACTGCCATGGCCGGCGGATGCCTATGTCGAAGGCGTTGATCAGACCCGCGGATGGTTCCAGGTCTCGCTTATCACGGCCACGGCGACGCGCGCGCAGGCGCCCTATCGCGACGTGGTCAGCCACGGGCTTGCGCTCGATGAACTGGGCCGCAAAATGTCGAAGTCGCTGGGCAACTTCGAATACGCCTCAGAGGTGGTCAATCGCGTCGGCGCCGACGTTTTCCGCCTGGTCTTTGCCTCGGTCGACTACAGCTCCGACATGAACGTCAGCGAGAACTTGTTCGGCGCGGTCACCGAGGCTTATCGCAAGCTGCGCAATACCTGCCGCTACATGCTCGGCAATCTCAACGACTTCGAGCCGGCGCGCGATAACGTAATGCCGGCGGATATGCTGGAGTTCGATCGCTTCATCATGTTGCGGCTGGAGGCGCTCAAGGCGACGGTGTGGCGCGCCTACGCGGGGTATGATTTCCAGGCCGCCTACCATGCGATTCTGAACTTCGTCGTGATCGACCTGAGCTCGCTCTATATCGATGTCGCCCGCGATCGCCTCTATTGCTCGCGGGCGGACTCGCGCGAGCGCCGATCAGCACAGACCGCGCTTCATCTGATGATCGACACGCTGGTGCGGATGCTCGCGCCGCTGATTCCGTACACCGCCGACGAAGTGTATTCGTACATTCCGGGCGCAAGCGCCGACAGTGTACATCTGCTGACGCTGCGCGATCCCGACGCGCGTTTCGCCGACGTGGAACTGGCGGCGCGCTGGGAACGCATGCTGGCGGTGCGCGCCGAAGCGCTCAAACTGCTCGAAGCGATGCGCCAGGCGGGGACTATCGGCGCGCCACTCGAGGCGCGGCTGTCCGTCGGCGTTACCGATGGCAACGATGGGGCGCTGGGTAAGATGCTGAGTGGGTACCGCGACGGGCTCAGGGATCTTTTCATCGTCTCGGAGGTCGCCATCCTGGGCGAATCGGAAATCGCCGAGCTCAAGGGCAAGGCCAACGGTAACCTGGATTTCAGGACCGACGGGCTGTTCGGGCGTGTGAGCGCGCAACCGCCGATTATCGTGATCGGACAGCGGGCGCCGGGCCGTAAGTGCCAGCGCTGCTGGATGTATTACGACGACGATGGCGACCCCGAATTGTGCCCGCGATGCCGCGCGGTGGTGCGGGTCTGACGCGATGGGTTCCACTGTGGCCGTGAGCCGCGCGGACGCGGTGGCGCGCCCGCGGCGTCTCCGCCGCCTGTGGGCGATGCTGTTACTGGTGACGGCGCCGGTGCTGGCGCTCGATCAATTGAGCAAGCTTTACATCGCCACGCACTTTCACCTCTACCAGGCCGTTGTGCTCGTCTCGAACTGGCTCGATATCACCTACACCCTCAATCCGGGGGCGGCGTTTAGCCTGTTCGCGACGATGCCCGAGGGCTTCCGCGGCGTTTTCTTCCTCACGCTGTCCGCGATCGCGATCGTGGTGCTGGTCGCCCTGATGGCGCGGCGGTCACCGGGTCCGCTGATGAATTCAATCGCCTTCGCGCTCATCCTCGGCGGCACTATCGGCAACCTGATCGATCGCATCGCGCGCGGCAAGGTGATCGACTTCATCTATTTTCATCACGACTCGTTCCGCTATCCGGTCTTCAATGTGGCTGACAGCGCGATCACGATCGGCGTCGCGATCATTGTGATATTCAACGTCTTTGCGGGCCATTCGGAAGCGGGCCGCGACGCGCCTTCGCGACCGGAGCAGGTTTGACGATTTCGCCGGGGCAAGGCTAAGTTGTTACGGGACCGTGCCCCGGCTGAAGGCCCGCAACGATGAGACGGTTGCCGGGCGCCTCGCCGGGGCAGACGAGGCAATCCGTGCGCATCGCACCAAGGAGTGCAGCTGAATCATGAAGACGATAAACACCGTGACCGGAACCGTCGGCACCGACAAGCTCGGAACGACCCTGATGCACGAGCATCTGCTGGTGGGATGGGCGGGATGGGAGCTTGACTGCAAGGCGCCGCGCTTCGATCGCAAAACCGCGCTCAAACAGGCGACTGATCGCCTCAAGGAGCTCAAGGACCTCGGCCTTAATACCTTCGTCGATCCGTGTCCCAACGACATCGGCCGCGACGTGGTCTTTATGGCGGAAGTTTCGCAAGCCGCGGGCGTCAACATCATCTGCTCGACCGGTCTCTATAAGGAGGACCTCGGCAGCACGCCGTACTTCAAGCAGCGCTCGGTCGAGGAGATCGCGGACATCTACGCGGAAGAGTTGAGCCAGGGCATCGGCGAGACCGGTATCAAGGCGGGACTGCTCAAGTGCGCGACCGGCAAGGACCATATTACCGAATACGAGGACAAGTGCCTGCGCGCCGCGGCGCGCGCCAGCAAGCGCACCGATTCGCCCATCACGACTCATACCGATGAGGGCACGATGGGGCGCGAACAGCTCGACATTTTCAAATCGGAAGGCGTCGATTTCTCCAAGGTGATCATCGGCCATAGCTGCGGCGCCTCGGACCTGCGTTACCATACCGACATGCTCGACCGCGGTTGCTATCTGGGCTTCGACCGCTTTGGCCTGGACTTCCTGCATCCCGACCGGCTGCGGCTTGCCGCTCTCATCGGATTGCTGGGAGTCGGGTTCGAAAAGCAACTGGTGCTGTCGCATGACTCGGTCGCATGCTGGAAGGGCAAGGGTCTGCCCGACATGACCGAGGAGACCAAGAAGCAGATCGCGAACTGGAACCCGACGCACATCTTCAAGAACATCATTCCGGCGCTCAAGCGGGCGGGCGTCGGTGAGCAGAAGATCACGACGATGATGGTGGAGAATCCGCGGCGCTTCTTCGAGGCTTGAGTGCGCGTCAGGCGTAGGGGTTAAATGGAGGACGGGGGCGTTCCGAACGGTGCGCTCCCGTTGCGCATGATGGCGCACTCGCGGCGCGATACGCCTGCGTCTCGCGGAAAAGTGTCATCGCCGGCGCCGCGGGGCTTGATGCGGTAAGCCGCGGTTCCTCCTGTCGCTCTGCTCCACCGCGCAGGCGTCGCTATTTGCCTGCCGCACCCGGACTCGCCTGCTCGGGCTCCTCCGGACCGGTGCGCATCTCGGTTGCGATATCGGCTTTTTCCTGCGCCGTCAGACGCGGGAAATGACGTACCCACAAAATCATCCGCCAAATCTCTTCGGGGCTGTGATGGGCGCCGAACCCGGGCATCGGCGTGAACCGGATACCGTTGGAAATGATGAAGTAGATCTTGCCATCGGACAGATCGGGAGCGCCGTCGTGCAGCCTTGCAACCGGCGGATAAAAATCCGCATGGAGCAGATTGCGCGCGCTGCCGTCATAGCCGTGGCACACGGCGCAATGATTGTCGTAATCCTCGCGCCCAAGTTTGAGGTTGTCCGCGGTGGCCGGCAACGGATTGGTGTGGTCGGTGGCGTTCGCGGCGACCCATCGGCCGAGCACGTAACGCGAGATGGTTTTTTCGGCGCGGCTGGGGTGGCCGGTCGCGCTCCAGTTCATCTGCGGCATCACGATCAGGATCACGATGGCCAAGGCTAGCGCAATTCCGATCAGGATCGCGATGAGATATTTAAATAGGCTGTTCACGTCGTTGGAATCACCTTTTCGGAAGTGCACGCGGATAGATGCGCCCCGATACTGCCGCCGCAGGCGATGCCCGCGCTGTCGCGCAGGGCCGCGCAACTCCGCTTCAATTTTGCGTGGTTTCGCGTGGCCGCGCTATGACAGATTCACTGTGAGCCATGCCGCGTGCGTGAGGAAAATCCGCTCAGCGAATCCGTGCGATTATCTGGTCGAAACCGAGCTTGTGGGTGAGCGCGTGGCCGAGGCGGTCGAGCAGCACGAACTCGATCTCGTCGCCGGCGCGCTTCTTGTCGAGCCGGATGGCACGCACGAATTCCTCATCGCGCCAACCTTCAGGCATCCGCGTTGGCAGGCCGGCGGCGTCGATCAGACGTTCCAGCCGTGCCACTTCGTCCGCCGCGAGTCCGGCGTACACACGCGATAGTTCCGCCGCCGCGACCATTCCGACCGCGACCGCTTCGCCATGAAAATAATTGCCATAGCCACTGGAGGCTTCGAGCGCATGGCCAACCGTGTGGCCGAAGTTAAGGGTCTTGCGCAAGCCCTCCTCGTGCTCGTCACTGGAGGCCACGGCTGCCTTGTGACGCAGCGAGCGCTCGACGATCGCTTCGAGCTTGGACGGTTCGCGCCGCAGGATCGCCGCCATGTCGCGCTCCAGCCCGGCGACCATCGGCGCGTCCATGATCGCGCCGTACTTGATAACCTCGGCCAGGCCCTCGCGAAACTCGCGTTCAGGCAGGCTCGCCAGTGTCGTGATATCGGCGATGACCAGCCGCGGCTGGTGAAACGCGCCGATCAGGTTCTTGGCCTTGCGATGGTTGACTGCGGTTTTGCCGCCGAGCGCCGAATCCACCTGCGCCACCATCGTGGTTGGAACCTGCGCCAGTGGCAGCCCGCGGAGGTAGGTCGCCGCGGCGAAACCGGCGAGATCGCCGATGACGCCGCCGCCGAGCGCAAAAATCGCACTGCCGCGATCAAGCTCGGCTTCGACCAGTTGATCGTATACGCACTCCAACGTGGCGAGTGATTTGCTCGCTTCGCCGGCGGCGACCTCGATTGTTTTGACCCTGAACCCAGCCGCGCTGAGCGCCTGATACGCGCGCACGCCATAGAGTCTGGCAACGTTCGAATCGGTAATCAGCGCAACCCGTCCGGGCTTGAGGCCGGCTGCGCGCGCCAACTCGCCGATCCGGTCGATGAGACCGGCTCCGGTATGAACCTCATGGGAGTTGGGGCCGAGTTCTACGCGGAAGCTGCCCATGCCTTTGACCTGTAGGCCGCGACCCTCGCGAGGATCGCGTTGACGACCTCCTCCACCGTAAGGTCCGAGGTGTCAACCGTAACCGCCGCGCGCGCATAGGCCTCGCGCCGCTCCTCTATCAGTTCAGCGATGCGCTCGTCGAGCGGTTTGCCGCCGCGTACGAGCATCGGGCGTTCCGTTGCCGCCGTGCCAATGCGCCGCGCGATCACTTCGGGCCGCGCGTTCAGGCATACGATTACACCGGCGCGCGCTAGTGCCGCATGGTTGCGTGGGTCGGCCAGTACGCCGCCGCCGGTTGAAATGACGGCTGGCCGTGGTTCGCCGCATTGCGGGCATCGGCGCGGATCGCGCGCGATCTCCGCGGTCACCTCGCGCTCGAGCGCGCGGAAATGGGCCTCGCCGTGTTCCTTGAAAATTTCAGGGATCGATTTCCCAGCGCGCGCGACGATTATGCTATCTATGTCGACGATTGGCCATCGGAGGCGGCGCGCAAGCGCGCGCGCGACCACGCTCTTTCCGGTGGCCATGAAGCCCGTCAGGATAAGCTTCGGCGCCATCGCATGTTTGCAGCAATCAGAAATTGCGCACCTGCTCGAGATAACCCTGATAATTACGCGCTATCTCGGCGCGCGAGTCGCCGCCGAATTTTTCCAGGAAGGCGTTGGCAAGTTCGAACGCGACCACCGCTTCGGCGATTACCGCGGCCGCCGGAATTGCGCATACATCGGAGCGCTCGATGGTCCCGACCGCTTCGGCCTTGGTCCTGATATCGGCCGATCGCAGCGGACGCATCAGAGTGGAGAGCGGCTTGAACGCGACCCGCACGCGCAACGCCTCGCCCGTGCTCATTCCGCCTTCGGTGCCGCCCGAGTTGTTGGAATGGCGGGTGAAGCGCCGCGCAGCCGCGTCGTAGCCAATCTCGTCATGCAGTTGCGAGCCGCGCACGTGCGCCGCGTCGAAACCCATTCCGAACTCGACGCCTTTGACCGCCTGCAGGCTGAGCAGCGCGTGAGCGAGGCGCCCGTCGAGTTTGCGATCCCATTGCACATGGCTGCCGAGGCCAACTGGCAGTCCGCTCGCCACTACCTCGACGATGCCGCCGAGGGTGTCGCCCGATTTTTTGCATTCGTCGATCTCTGCGATCATCGCCCGCTCAGCCCGCGCGTCGGCGCAGCGCACCTGGGATTCCTCGGTCACGCGCCGCAGTTCGTCGACAGTTATACCGGCGGGCACCGTGGCCACGGTCGCGCCGATACTGATGACGTAGCCGAGAATCGAGACGCCGAACGGCTCGATCAGTTGGCGAGCAAAACCGCCGATCGCGACGCGGGCCGTGGTTTCACGCGCGGAGGCGCGCTCGAGCACGTCGCGAATATCTTCGAGGCCGTATTTGAGCACGCCGGCGAGGTCCGCATGTCCGGGGCGCGGACGCGTGACGATTTGCACGTCGCCCCGATCGTTGGGATCGGCCGACATGCGCTTCTGCCAGTTCTTGAAATCGCGGTTCTCGACGATGAGTGTGATCGGGCTTCCCATAGTGCGGCCGAAGCGGATACCGGAGACGACGCGAGCTTCGTCGCGCTCGATCGCCATGCGGCCGCCGCGGCCATAGCCCTTCTGGCGGCGGGCCAAATCCTGGTTGATTCGTGCAATATCGATGTCGAAGCCGGCGGGAGCGCCTTCGACCACGGCAACCAGCTCGGGGCCGTGCGATTCGCCGGCCGTAAGGAAACGCAGCATCGGTTATGATTCCTGCCGGGGCGGCTCAGAGTCCGCTCCAAGGTATACCGATTCAACCAGAGTAGGCGCGGTGGGGAAAGCCCGTCCGCGCTATGCCGGTTTGTAGTTGCGGCCGCGAAGCATCCGCTTGACGGTGCATTCCATCACGTCCTCGCCACGCTGGTTCACCACTGTATGGCGAAACGTAACGATGCCGCGGTCGCCCTTGCTGGTCCGCCGCGTCTCCAGCACGTCGACCCGCACGCGCATCGTGTCACCGGCGAAGAGCGGCCGCTTGAAGGTCATGCCATCGACTGAGACGAGTGCGAGGCCGACACCGTGGATACATCCGGTCAGGATGATAAGCCCCTCGGTGAAGGAAAATATCAGGGCGCCTGGCGCGAATCGTTTCGGATAAAGCGAACCCTTTCGCACGTATTCGGCGTTGATGAAGAGTTCCTCGAAAAAGCCGCCGAGCGCGACGAATTGTGAGATTTCGGCGTCGCCGACCGTGCGGCCCAGGGTCTCAATCGTGTCGCCTACCTTCCAGTCATCGAAATAGCGTGGTTCCATTGGTGAGTTGCTTGCTCCCTAATCCCACATCAGGCCGCCGTCGACATTGAACGACTGTCCCGTGATGTTGTCGGCCTCCGCCGAGGCGAGAAAAGCCGCCATGTTGGCGATATCGTCTGGCGCGTTGGATCGGCCCAGCGGAATCATCGCGTCGAGCCGCTTTTGCGCCTCCTGCTCGGTGATGCCGCGGCGTGCCACCGACTCCTTCATGATCTCCTCGTACATATGCGTGCGCGTCGCGCCAGGGCAGATAGCATTGACGTTGACGTTGTAACGGGCCAGTTGCGAGGCGCCCACGCGCGTCATCGCAATGACGGCGCCCTTGGAGCCGGCATAAGCGATATTCGAGGTGCCGCGAAAGCCCTTGCCGGCGATCGAAGCGATATTGACTATTTTGCCGCCGCGCTGCTTCGCCATCTCGCGCGCCGCGCGCTGCATGCAGAAGAACAGCCCGCGCGCGTTCACCGAATGCATCCAGTCCCAATCGGCTTCGGTTACGTCGAAGAAGCCGAGGCTCTTGGTCACGCCGGCGTTGTTGACCAGTATGTCGACGCGGCCGAAGGTCTCGACGGTCTTGCCGATCAGTTCGTCGATTTCGGCCACTTTACTGATGTTGGTGTTCATGACCAGGCCGCGGCGATTGATGTCGGCGAAGGTCTGATTGGCGCTCGGCGCATCGATTTCGGCGACTACGACCTGCGCGCCTTCGTTGGCGAAGCGCAGCGCCATCGCGCGTCCCATCCCGCGTCCGGCGCCGGTGATGACCGCTATTTTGTTTTCGAGTTTCACGGCTTGAACCTCATCTCGATGAACCGGTTGTGCTGCCGGTTTGTTATACGGCCACGCGGTTTTTGCCATGCTCTGCTAAAGGGCTTGTACCGCACTGCGCCGAAGCGGCACAAGTTGAACGCGCTGGACATGATGTAGTACGGACGTGTGCCATGTAGATTGCAGGTCGGACCGCGGCGAGGCGGGAACATGATGAGAATGGAAACGCAGGCCGGCCAAATTGCGATTGCAAACCGCATCAATCCCTATCGAGGTCTGGCCACGCCGGGAACCCGTTACGAGAAGGAGCACCGCGCACGATGCTCGCGAGGGTGGTGATCGTCGGCGGCGCGGGCGACCTCGACCAGTTGACCTACGCGATTC
>JBOHWJ010000259.1:0-10282 GCA_050736495.1 Binataceae bacterium (SeqCode)
AGCAACCCGTTCGCTCGGTCAGTCGAAAGATTTGCTCACCGGCGGTTGGCGGCCGCTCCATAGGCGCCCCGAAAACCTCAAGAAAGCTCGGATTTCCGTCATTTTGTCCGGCCGTATAGTGCCGGAAAATCATAGGCGTACAGGATTTCGGACGCGTGACGAGCCTTACAGACCTGATGCGTGCAAAAATTCTCATGCGCGCGCACTTGCGCGCTTCGCTGACATGTAGTTGTCATTCTGCTGACAACTTGTTAACTTAAATCATGTCTTCCACAGCCACCTTGAAAGGGGGGCGGCGATGGCGAGAGTTTTAACCTTGGAAGAGGTCGCCAGCTATTTGCGGGTGCATCCTTCCACCATTTATCGGTTGCTTAAAAAGAAACAGTTGCCGGCCTTCAAGGTTGGGAGCGACTGGCGGTTCAATCTCGAATCGATTGATCGCTGGCGTGCTGAAGCCGAACAGGGTCGCGGCGTCAGGAGCTACGCGCCCAACGGCCCCAGCGGCAAGACCTGACCGCGAAGTCCCCGCGCAGATGGGGATTTTGGTGAGCCGACGGGCTTAGGCCGGCGGCCGGAATCTCCGGCCGCCGCCGTGTCGAATTGACACTGACTTTTGAATCCAGCTCCCGTCCCGGGTTCGCGCCGCCGGATGCGGCGACTATCTCATTATCTGCATCAGGCCAGACGGACTACCGTACCTGATGCCATCATGATACTGCGCCGGGGCGTCGTCATTGAACAGCGGTTCCTCCATCCGTGCATTACCCGCGCTCGACCAGTAGCTTGCGTGGGTGTTCTGGATATCCCAGGTGCCGGCGCCGACCGCGTTCGTAATGACCCGGCCCAATCCCGACACGGGCCGTATCTTCGCGTCGCCCCGCACGATTTTCCACAGCTTCATGTTGGAGTCGTACAGATTTACCCCGATGCCGTAGTAAAACACCCTGTCGATGTACAGCATGCGGCTGCCGTGGCAATAGCTCGCTCGCTCTTGCGGGATACGCCGCACGTCATCGACGTAGACATCGCGCACCTGCCATTTACCCCAGGACGGCTTGGGCCATCCCAACCGCATTAACCAGTTTTGCGGAAATTTGCCGTATTCCTGATTGTAATCGATGAGCGCGAGAATTTTACGCCGGCCCAGCATATTACCCGTGAACAACGCGGTGCTGCCATTGAAGCCGACCGTCTTGGCGTCGTCGTTGGTCCAGTCGCTGCCGTAAATTGGTGCGCAGCGCGCCGACACCGAAAGCCTGAGCGAACGGCGCAATGCGGGCACGAAGACGTAAGTGTCAGGGAATGGATGCGCTTCCTGGTTTTTGAAGAAAAGTGAGACCAGCGCCGTATACTTCGACTGCTCGGGCGATTTCACCGTGCTCCATTCCGCTAATAGAAGAAACCGTCCGCCGTAACGTGAGACAACCGCAACGGCCTCTATATATCAAGCCCGCAACGTCGAATGAAAAGCCAACATGCGTGCGATCGCGAGCGGCAGGAAGCCACGGTTCGGTTACGCGAGTCTCGGTTTGCCAGGACGAACTGGCGCGCTACAATCGGTCGCGCTCCAAGGCCGTCTGGTATGCGCTCGTGGTATACGCGGCCATTAAGGATTTATCGCATGATTCTAAAGGTCGCCCGTCTCGGCCACCCGGCAATCCGCAATGCGGCGCAGCCCGTCGACGCCAGGGTCATCAGGACGCCGGAATTCCAGCATCTGCTTGACGACATGGCCGAGACCATGCGCGAGTACAACGGCGTCGGCCTCGCCGCGCCACAGGTCCATCTGTCGTTGCAGGTCGCCGTGCTCGCGGTCGACCATCATCCGCGTTATCCCGAAATGCCGAGGGTGCCACTGACGTTTCTTATAAATCCGTCAATTACGATCATGGAAAATACCGCCATCGACGATTGGGAGGGTTGCCTGAGCATTCCCGAGATGCGCGGCAGAGTACCACGCTTCAAGCAGTTGCGCGTCACCGCGCTCGGGCGCGACGGTGAGCAACTGGACTTCGTTGCTGCCGACTTTCACGCGCGCGTGATCCAGCATGAGACCGACCATCTCAAAGGCGAGGTCTATCTTGATCGTATGCCCGACCTGCGGTCGCTGAGCTATCTGCTGGAATGGCAGCGTTACGCTTTGGAGCCCGCCGGTAACAAGTAGTCTGGAGGCCAGCGCGCAGGGGCTAGCGCCTACTTCGGCGGATAGGGCAGTTTGAGCGCGGGAACCTTGCCGCTAGCTTGTGCCTGCTGAATTTCCTTCATCAGCAGATTGTTTTGCGCGGCGAGGTTGTCCTCCTCTGATTGGGCCTTATTGAGGTTGATTTTGAGCTGCGCGTTCTGATCCTGGAGCTTGGCGAGATCATTCTCCATTTGGGAAATTTTCTGATCGCGCGTCCGCAGTTTTGCTTCGTAGTTGCCGTATCCGTAGTAACCGACGACCACCGCGATGATTGCGACGACGACCGCTCCGATCAGCATTTTTCCCATGCCGCTGGTCCGGGTTAGCCGGCCTTTATGAAACCCGCAAACGCGGGCCTGGTCGGCGCCGGTGGCGAGGCGGCGATGGCGTCGGCGCGCCGTTCAATTTCGGTGGCGTCGAGGATGGCCTTGGTGCGCAGCAGTTCTTCGAGCGCGCGCAACCAGCATTCATAATAGACGGCCGTACTCGCGTCGGGGTGCGCCGCGTCAACGGTGTCGGCGCGCGCGACTTCCGCGATCAGGCGCTGGCGAAACTCCTCCCATGAAAAACGCCCGCCCTCAACCATCGTGAGCACCAACGCGAACGCGCGCGCCTCCCACGGCTCATGGAACACCAGCCTGGCGTCGAGCTCGCGCCCCTCGATCAATTGTGCGAGCGTCTTCTGTGCAAACGTTCGGACAGCCATCGTGCATCCTTCCATCTTCGGGCGTCGCCGCCGCCGCACCGTGTCCCGGCGGCGCTTTACTTCGTGGACGGATACTTGACCACGGCGGTTCCGACCATCGTGTCACGCGTGACCAACCGCGCAAGTTCATCTTCGCTCAGATGATCGGTGCCGGCCGGGCGCTGCGGCAGTACCATGTAGCGTAATTCGGCGCTGCTGTCCCATACGCGCAGTTCCGCGCTGGCAGGCAGGTCGAGGCCGAATTCGCGCAGTACGCCGCGCGGGTCGCTCACCGCGCGCGAGCGGTATGCGGTGCTCTTGTACCATGTCGGCGGCAGCCCGAGTACTGGCCACGGATAGCATGAGCAGAGCGTGCAGACGACCAGGTTGTGCACCGCGGCGGTGTTCTCGATCACCATCATGTTCTCGCCCTGTAGCCCGGGCTCAATGCCGAGTTCGCCAATGGCGGCGCTGGCGTCGCTCAGGAGGCGCTGCCTGAAGGCGGGGTCGACCCATGCGCGCGCAACCACGCGGGCGCCGTTGCGCGGTCCGACTTTGTTTTCGTAAGTGTCGATCAAGGTGTCGAGCGTGGCTGGATCGACGATACCCTTTTCGACCAGCAGCGATTCGAGCGCTTTGACGCGCAGCGTTGGTCCGGAGTCGGGCGCGTTGTGGTCTTTATGCGAATGTTCGTGAGCGCTCATTTTTTCTTCACCGTTTTTCGCGCTGGTTTGGTAATTGATTTTTTAGCCATTCTGGCCGCCGGTTTCTTCGCCAGCGGCGCACGCGGTTTTTTTGTGCTGCTTGCTTTCCCGGTGCGCGCACTCGTCCGCCCCGACGCCTTCGCCCGTGCATCCGGCCGCGCGGACTTGACCGCTTGGGCGATTCTCGCCGCATCCGGTTTGGCAGCCTTGCGCGCCGCCGCCGGTTTCTTTGACCCGGCCTGCGGCTTTGCGCTGGCCTGCGGCACAGCCGCGCGTGCGGGCGCGAGATAGTCTTCCCACAGATCGATGTAGATGGTTTCGCCGCCCCGATGGTCCTCGCCCCACAATTCGCGCGCGGTGAACGCCACGCCGTAACAATGCTGTGGATTGGTGCCGCGGCCATGTGCGTGCGTATCGGGGAAAACGAACACTCCCCAATCGCGATAGATAACGCCATGTCTGCCACGCACGTAACGTGGTAGCCGCGTATGCCCGGCGGGGTTGAGATTGCGCGCGATGACGTGGTCGCCGTCCTTGAAGCGCGGCTTGAAACTCGAGTCATAGCGGAGTGCCACGCCGCGTCCGTTCGGCGCTTCGGGCGTGGAAGCGGTGGTGGTGCTATCGGCGCGCCCGCGCGCCGCGCCTTTTCCCGCCGATGGGGACGGCGTGCCGGCGCTCTCGGCCAACATTGCCGCCGCCACCGCGCCGGACGGGTCCGGCACATTGGCGACGTTCGTGTCAGGCTTGGCTATCGCGGCGGCCATTTCGCCGCGGCCGATCACACCCTTTTCGACCAGCAGCGCTTCCAGCGCATAAAGCCAGCGTTCGTAGTAAGTCGAAGCGAGATATTGTACCGGCGGCATGCGCTCGATAGCGCGGCGGAATTCATCGACGTTGAAATGTCGCGCGCGCATCGCCGAGACCGCCAGCGCGAACGTCCGGCGTTCCCAGCCGGCATGAAAGACCGGCTCGCTTTCCTCGCGGACGATTGTCCCGAATCCATCCATCCCGCCGAGATCATGCACGCCGTTCACGCGGAAGTCTCCTTTCTCGAAACTGACGATGATGGAGAGGCTAAGCCGTGGCTTGGATGCCGGTCAAGTGCCACCCCTTCCGCGGGCGGCAAGGTGAAACCGGCCGGCGGCGGCCATCTCTTGCCGAGGCGGCGCATAAGTTATAATCAACCGCACGGCACTCTCGGATTCTAAAATGCGCACGTCGCGGACTCCTTCGCTCCTCCGCTTTGCTCCGCGAAGGACAGCATCCGCACTTTGCGAGGGTGAGTTAAGTGCGGCGCGCGTCCGCGGGCTGGGCGAAGTTAGGGATTAGTTGGGCGGGGAAGGATTAGGCTCGAAGCGCCCGATGGCTAACGCAGGCAGACGGCGAGGCGGGGGCCGGGGACAACGCCGACGCTCACCAGCGATCGCTGCCTTCTTCCGGCGCTTGGGATGGCGGCGCACGCTGGCCAGCGCGATTTTGCTGCTCGCCTTCGGCACGGGCTTCTATCTCGCCGGGCTTTACGGCGAAATCTCGCAGCTCATCGAACAGCGCAGCGCCGCCCTGACTTCGGCCATCTATTCGGCTCCGCTCGAAATCTCGCCGGGCGACGAGATCGCCGAACTTCATCTGCTCGACCGCCTGAACGACTTAAGTTACACACGCGTGCAGGACGTCACGCAGCCGGGCGAATACTCGATGGTGCCCGGCGCCATGACCGTCTACGTGCGCGAGTTTCGCGATGGCCTGCAGGATTATCCGGCGGCGCTGATTCATCTGAGCTTCGGCGGCGGCCGCGTGGCAGGTATCGCCGATTCGTTCGGTGTCGGCATGGAGCATGCGGCGGTCGAGCCCGAGGTAATCGGGCGGCTGCAACCCGATTCGCCCGCCGAGCGTGTCGAGGTTTCGCTTGGCGAGCTTAAGCCTTACCTGATCAAGGGGTTGCTCGCCACCGAGGATCGCTTCTTCTATTACCATTTCGGCTTCGACCCCATTCGCATCATCGAGGCCGCCATGGTCGATTTACATTCGGGCCATCTGCGCCAGGGCGCAAGCACGATTACGCAGCAACTGGCGCGTACCTTCATCCCGCGGCATACGCGCAGCTTCCATCGCAAGTTCCGCGAACTGGCGATCGCGCTGGTGCTCGAGATGCGCCTCAGCAAGAATCAGATTCTGGAACGTTATATCAACGATGTTCCGATGGGCGCGTACGACGGCACGCCGATTTACGGCTTACCGCTGGCGGCGCGCTATTTCTTCAACAAGGATTTGCGCGAAGTGACGCCGGCCGAGGCGGCGACGCTGATTGGCATGATCCAGGCGCCGACCCTTTACGATCCGCGCCGCCATCCCGAGGACTGCCGCAAACGGCGCGATACCGTGCTCGCCATCATGCGGCGTGCGAGCATTATCGGCCAGGCGCAATACCTGGCGGCCGTGGATCAGCCGATTCAAGTGGTCAAGGCGCCGGGCTTGAGGCGCGCCCCGTACTTCACCGACTACGTCATCGCACAGGTGCGGAAGCTGCCTGGCTTTGACGGCAAGCTCAAGGGGCTCAAGGTTTACACCACGCTCGATCCAGAAACCCAGGAGGCCGCGCGCGCGAGTGTGGTGAATAATCTCGAACGCCTCGAGCGCCTCCATCCGCATCTGCGCCGCCGTGGCGACAAGCGCCTGGAAAGCTCGTTGGTCGCGATCGATCCGCGCACCGGCGCGATCATCGCGATGGTCGGCGGACGTGATTACAACTTGAGCCAGTTCAATCGCGCGGCCAACGCCGAACGCCAGCCCGGTTCCGCCTTCAAACCAATCGTTTACATCACCGTGCTCGACCCCGTGAGCAATCCGCTGCCGCGGCCGGTAACGCTCGCCTCGATTCTGCCCGATCGTCCGATGTCGTTCGGCGGATGGGCACCGGTCAACTACGAACGCACCTACCAAGGCCAGGTCACGGTCGCGGAGGCGCTGGCCCAGTCACTCAACGTGCCGACCGCGTATCTCGGCAGCCTCATCGGGCCGCCCGCTATAATCCGCACCGCGCACGAGATGGGCGTCCACGAAAAGCTCGAACCGGTGCTGCCGATTTCGATCGGGGCCGATGACATGACGCTGCTGGAACTGACCGGCGCCTACCAGGTCTTCGCCAGTGGCGGCATCGAGCGTGCGCCGTTCGCTATCGACGCGGTGGTCGACGGCTACGGCCGTGAAATCTACCAGCACACTCCCGAACGCCGGCGCCTGATGAGTAGCGCGGTCGCCTACCTGATGACGGGCGCGCTGCGGGGCGTGCTGAAGTTCGGCACCGGCGCGAGCGCCACACGCCTTGGTCTGGATTTTCCGGCGGCTGGTAAGACCGGCACCACCGACGACTATCGCGACGCCTATTTCGTCGGCTATACGCGCACGCTGGTCGCCGGTATATGGGTCGGTTATGACGAGCCGCAGGATATCGGTCTGACCGGTGCCGGAGCGGCGCTGCCGGCGTGGGTCAATTTTATGACGGAAGCGGTGCGCCAGCCGCAACTCGGTTTTGGTCCGCCGCCGCCAGGTATCACGATGGCGACGATCGATCCGGCCTCGGGCGGGCTGGCGACGCCGCAATGCCCGCGAGTGGAGACGCTGCCGTTCCTGAGCGGCACGCAGCCAACACAGATCTGCGCGCTCCATGGCGGAGTCATGGCGAGTCTGCATGGCTTGGCGGGCGCGGCCACGGCGGCTGCAACGAGTAATGCCGCGACCCCACCCGCGGGCGCCGCAGGCGCGACGGCCGCGCCGTCCAGCGGCACGGCCAGCAACGGGCTGCTTGGCTCGATTGGCAATTTCTTCGGATCGCTTTTCGGCCATCCACCGTCCGCCGCCGCTCCCCAACCTTCTCCATGAGAGAGGAGACCTTTGCGCAATTTCACTCTCTCTTTGTCCAAACACCCTGGCCAGCGAGAGGAATTGAGGACCGACAGTTAGAGATACCCAGGTTGAGGGTTCACGACTTGCTTAAGGATTTCACTGCCGCGCCTGCGCGCTCTCTCTCCATGGCGGAGTCGTGGCCGCGCCTGCACGCGTTGACGGCCGCGGCAGGCGCGCCTGCGGCTGGTTATGCGACGACCCCCCAACAGCCGTTACGAAACTTCGAGGGTCATCTGTGCCTGGCCGTCCATCCCGCTGCCGCTCTGCGCGCTCTCGGGCGGTTGTGCCGCGCCGTTGCCATCGGTGGCGCGCACGCGCAAGGCATAGCTGGCCGGTTTCGGCGGCGCGAAATTGTATTTCCACACCGTCCAGGTGTTGGGCGAGGTATTCTCGACCAACGTCGCGTCATGCCATCGGGAGCCGCCATCGGTCGAAATCTGCACGCGCTTGATTCCCGACTTGCCGGCGAACGCCCAGCCCCAGATATCGAACGGCGCGCCGCTGACCTTGGCCGCCGGTGTCTGGGAGAAAAACGAAAACACACCGCCTTCGGCCTGCGGGTAGAAAAAGCCCGAGTTGACCTTACGCCACGCCTCGTTGCTCCATCCGCGCGCCTCCCAATAGCCGGTGAATTTCTGATCGACGAATTGGATATCAGTAATCCATTTTGGCTGCTTCATGCCGTACTTGCCCGGAATGAAAATGCGCACAGGGTAGCCATGAACTGGCGGCAGTGGCACGCCGTTCATCTTGTAGAGCAGGAAGGTGTCACCGCTCATGATTTCGTCGATTGGCACGCCGGTGTAATAGCCGTCCGCCGCGCGCATCGCGGCGTAAACCGCCTTGGGGCGGACCCCGGCCCGCTCCAGCAACGGCTTGAGCCTGGTACCGGTAAAGACGGCGCTGCTGATGGCGCTGCCATCGGGGGTATTCGAGATGCACTCGTAAGTTAGCAGTTCCTTTATCGGCGGCAATTCTTTGACGCCCTTGTAGGAAAGTTCCAGCGGCTGATTGACGAGTCCGTGGAGCTTGAGCGCCCACGCGCTGGCGTCGAGCCGCGGCGTGCTGCCGTATGAGGTAATGTAGAATTGCGAGTTCGGTGTCGGGCCGCCGTATTTCGCCGCAGCCGGCGGCGTCTGCGCCATCAGGATGCGCGCGGCGGCGGGGATGGAAGCGGCTGCGGTGGCGGAGGCGGCAATCGAAAGGAACTTCCTGCGCGTCATCGATCTCATTTTGAAACCTCGCTGGAAACTGATTGTAGCGGGCGCTGGCGAGGCAGTCCCGAAGAAAAATGTTGGCCACTGCCAGGGCCCTCTCAAGCGAGGTACGTATCGGACCAAGTTTTGGATCCCAATGGAAGCCTGCGCTGGCGTTCCACCTCGCGCACGCTCTACCTCAAGCCATTGATAGGCGGACGACCCTCGCCGCGCGTTCTCAGGGCGGCGGTACAGTTCCGGTCAGCAGCACATGCGCCAAATCGCGTCTTATTTCTTTAGCCAGCCCCATCGCGCCCAGCTTGCGGACGGTCTCGTCGACGGCGTAGGGAATCGACTTCAATTCCAGCGCGCCATCTCGCCAGACGGCATAGCATGCGCGCGGCTGGCCAGCCTTGGATTGCCCGAGGCTGCCCGGATTTGCCACGATGACATTGCCGAAGCGGCGCATGAAGGGCAGATGCGTATGCCCGACCAGTACGATATCGGCGTCCGCCGCCGCAGCCTCTTTTTCCCATCGCGGCGAATCCGGCAGGCAATATTCGTAGAGCGGATTCGACGGCGTGGCATGGCAGAGCAGAAAGCGCGCTCCCACGGCTTCGCGGCGGTCCTGTAGTGGCAAGTTGCGCAGGTAGGCGCAATCGCGCTTGCCCAGCATCGACGCCGAATAGCGCTGGGTCGCCGCGGCCATGGCTCGAAACCGCGGCGAGCACTGCGGGTCTTCGTCGCATCCGATCGAATGGTCGTGATTGCCGCGCACGACGGCCGTGGCGTGCTTGCGTGCGAAGTCGAGTACGGCCACAGGATCCGGCCCGTAGTTGACCAGGTCGCCTAGCACCCATAGCTCATCGAAGCTTTCATCGAGCGCGCGCAGCGCTTCGAGGTTGGCGTGAAGATCGGAAATGATGCCGATTTTCATGGTCCACCTGGCGTCATTCTGGCGTGGCTGTGGCGGCGCCGTCCACTCCCCTTCGCTTACACGCGCTTGCGTTGCTGTTCGAGAAACCGATCGGTGCGTTCGATCGCGACGTCGACTTGCCCGTCGAATCCGGTCACCATCCGCTTGAGCCTGCTGGAGAGATCGCCGGCCGCCGAATCCGTCGCCGACTCCAGCAACTGCGTCATTCCGAACAGCGCCGACTGATTCGTGCTTAGCGACGCCCGTCGGTTGGCAACCGCCGGCCCTGGGTTACCGCTTGCGGCCGCGCCGGTTGAGTCAATTGCGAGCGGGGTGTCGCTGCGCGCGGTCGTGCGCAACGCTGAGGCGAAACTGTTGGCGGCCGCCGCGCGTGCGCCGAGCGAGCCGAGCTTCCATTTGTCGATCAGGTACTTGAGCAGGCTCGTATGGTCGAAGACGGTCGGGAGCACCCGTTTGTCCATGTAGGGCGAAACCAGGATGGCCGGCACGCGCACGCCGAAACGATCGAAAGTGAACTCCTCCGTGTGATGGTCGGGCGCGATCGCGTGCGGCGGGCCGGCGGGCGGAATTACATGGTCATAGATGCCGCCATGCTCATCGTAGAGCACGACCAACAACGAATTCATCCATAGCGGCTCGTTGGCGCGCAAAGCGTTGTAGACCTCGGCGATAAGA
>JBOHWJ010000260.1:0-3197 GCA_050736495.1 Binataceae bacterium (SeqCode)
TTGCAAACCACCGCCGTCGGTTTGGCCGCCAGGGCGGTCGCAATGCTCCAAGGGATGGAGGCGGGCTGGACGCAAAGCCTGCACCGCCTCGCGGAATATCTGGCGAAGGCGAAATCCCAGAAGGCCAAAATCCCAGGAGGCGAGGATGGTCACTGACGCGAAGCTCTCACCCAAAACCGGCGACATTCTGCTGATGGTCGGAACGGTCAAAGGCGCCTTCATTTTTCTGAGCGGTTCGACGCGCGGCGATTTCACGATGTCCGGTCCCCATTTCCCCGGACAATCAGTCTGGTCTGCGGCTTTCATCGGCAAGACTGCGCCGCGACTCGTCGTCGGCAACAAGAGCAATCATTGGGGCGCGATGGTCAGCCGGTCAGACGATTTCGGCGCAACCTGGACCGAACCCACCGAGGGCAATATCAAGTTTCCCGTGGGTAGCGGCATGTCGCTCAATGCAATCTGGTCACTCGAGGCCGCGACCTCGTTGGGGCCCGAGGTGGTGCTGGCCGGAGTCGATCCGGCGGCGATGTTCCGCTCCGACGACCAGGGCGAAACGTTTCGGATGAACGAGGCGTTGTTCAATCATCCCGACCGCCCGAAATGGAACCCCGGCTTCGGCGGACTATGCCTGCATTCGATCCTCGTTCATCCGCAGGATCCCAAGCGCCTGTACGCGGCGATCTCGTCGGGCGGAATCTATCGTACCGACGACGGCGGCGATTCCTGGACCACGTGCGTCAACGGCTTGCGGGTGCATCCCGATGTTCCCGGCGCCACCCTTTGTCCGCATAAGTTGCGCTTCGACGCGGAAAATCCGTCGCGCATGTATCTGCAAAACCATCCGGGCGTTTATCGCACGGATAACGAAGGGCGTTCGTGGGTGACGATCGAGAGCGGGCTGCCGTCGGATTTCGGCTTTCCGATGGTCGCGCATCCGCGGCGTGGCGCAACCATCTATACCTTTCCGCTGACAGCGGATGAATTCCGCGTGCCACCGCGGGGGGCGCCGAGGGTCTGGCGCTCGCGCGACGCGGGCGCGTCGTGGGAGCCGCTCGGCAAGGGGCTTCCCGATAGCAACGGATTTTTCACCGTGCTCCGCGATGCGTTTTCGGCGGACACGCTCGATCCTGTGGGCCTCTACTTTGGCACGCGCGGCGGCCAGCTCTATGGATCGAACGACGAAGGCGAGAGTTGGCGCGCGCTAGCGGAATTCCTGCCGCCGATTCTGTGCGTCAAGACGGCGACGGTGGGTTAGCCCCATGCGCGTGCATATCCCCTCAGCGCTGCGCAAATGGACCGGCGGCCGCGACGTGTTCGAGCTCCCGCTTGCGTCCGATAGGCGCATGACCGCGGCGGAAGTTATAGAAGCGCTCGCGCGCGAGCATCCCGGCATCCGCGATCGTGTGCTCGACGAGCAGGGCGCGCTTCGCCGCCACGTGAACATTTTCATCGACGGCGAAAACGCTCGCGTTCTGGGCGGGATGTCGGCCCAAGTCGGATCCGAATCCGAGATGTGGATTCACCCCGCGCTGTCCGGTGGCGCGCACGACCGCCGCGGCTCGCCTTAGCGCGGAATGGCGTCGAAGGCGCTCTGGTAGTTAGCAACCTTGGAGGATCGCGCATGCGTAGTCGTAGTCATCTGGGTACCCGCTTCGAGGTGTGGAACGGTCAACAGACCTGGTTCTGGTTCGTCGTCAATCCGCATTGCAACGGCGCCGCCATCGGCGCGGCAGCTACTGAGGCGGAAGCGCTACGCGAGGCCCGCGTGTCAATCGAAGAGATGTCAGCGTCAGCGCGACACCGTGCAAGGGCGGCAACTTCGCATGGCGCCGCCAAAAACGCCTTTACGCCGGCCTTTCAGCAATCAAATTCGATTACCTCGGCCACTTTCAACCCGTATCGCCACGCCGCTTCAGCCGCGCTCGTTTCACCCTTGAGCAGGCTGATCACGAGCGCTGCGCGACGCTTCGCCGTCCACCGTTGCAATTCCTCGGACCGTTGTTCGTCTGCCATTTGCCACCTCACAAGCCCTCCGATCTTGTACTTATGGGTGGCTCGATCTCAAAGGGGTGCAGGGTACGTCACCGCTTGCTTTAGTAAGTTCATCGAGGAATATTTCTCGATAAGTTCGCTTTTTCTTGGTGGCGGCCACAAAGAGTTTTTCCCTCCATCGATCTGATCACGTTCTAGCGCGATATTCTTACTGGGTATACTGTGCTGGCGGCGGTCTGGCTTCTCATGGAGGAAGATCTGATGGACCAAACACAGTGATGCCAGCTACCCGATCGAAATCAGCGTCAGCGCTGGCCAGGTTCGACACGCCTAAGAATCGCATCGATGAGACGATCATAGAGTCATTGGTAAGAAGACCTGCAGCCTGGCGTTCGCCGTATGCAGTCCTCAGGATCTGCTCGTCGAGCGGAATGAACAACAAGTTCAGCGCTAAAACACGGTCGGTGTTTCGTCAGTAGTCCATAAGTCCCTTGACAACATGAGGTTTGCCGCGAAGCTCGCGGGCGTTTTCCGACGAAATTAGCCCCTTAGACCTTGCCTCCGCTAACATGAACCTGTGCGTAGCCTCGTTAGCAGTCTCAAAGAGGCAAACACCGATTACCTCCTCACGCGAGCAACGTAGTAGCAGATCCTTGCATTCGACCGATTGCCCGGCAAGACCGTAGATCAAGACATTAGCATCAATGAAGACATCGCTCCGGCTGGGAATGTCTCGGATCGAGCGCGTCGGCACGTCAATACTGATCTTCGATATCAGCCTCAGCAATCCGCTTCCATTCCGACGAATTCAGATGCGTAGGCTGAGCCGCGTTCACCGCAGTGAGCGACTTCGCGATCCTCTCTATTCGGCCGCTCTCAGGAAACGCTTTTCGCTTGAGGTCAGAGAGCTTTGAAGAAGAAGCCTGCGAATGGATACCTCCAGCGAATGACTCGAAGAACAATGAGGCATCAAAGATATGCGACCGCTCTTTGCTCGTGAGACTGCCTTGCGAACGCGAGTTCGCTAGGTTTCCGCCATTGGCGAGCGGAGGAGGGACCAGTAGCATAGGAAGCTGAGAGCCGCCGCCGAGTGTTTGTCCGCTAAGCATTTTAGTCCACCGTCAACTGTAGGGTCCCAAGCAACTCACTTTGGTCTGCTCGTAACGTACCCGTTATTTCCGAAAAGGGAACGCTTGGCTCGAAGG
>JBOHWJ010000261.1:0-10130 GCA_050736495.1 Binataceae bacterium (SeqCode)
GCAGCAACCGTGTTCAGAAACCGCGCCCAGGAGGGGAGAAAGGGAAGAGGTTGGAGAGGTGGGCGCAGGTGTTTGCCAGTGAGTTTTGTTGTGCAGCATGGCATTGAGGATAACGAGGAATTTACGCATGCAGGCGGTAAGTGCGGGCTTGGCATGCTTGCCGTTGGTGCGCAGCCGCAGATAGAAAGTTCTGATGGCGGGATTGCTGCGAACTCCCGCCACCGTTGCCATATACGGGACGCGCCGGACCTGAGCGCGGCCGCCCCAGATACAACGGCTGCCGCGCATATTTCCACTGTCGCGGTTAAATGGTGCGAGACCAGCCAGCGCGGCGATCTGTTTGCGGTTGAGCATTCCCAGTTCAGGCAACTGGGCGAGCAGAGTACTCGAGAGCACCTTGCCGACTCCGGGCACCGAACGCAGCAACTCGTCGCGTTCGCGCCACAGTGGAGTATTGCGAATCAACTCGCCGAGTTCATCGTCCAAACCCGAAAGGCGCTTTTTCAACCACCGGATGTGCTCATCGATGCTGCGGTGTAAAACCTTTGGAGCTCGGGCCCGGCGATTCTTTTCCGCCGTCAGCATCTCGACCAACTGGCGCCGCCGGGTAACCAGTGCTGCGAGCGCCTGGGCCTGTTCGTCGGCTAACGGCCGTGCCTCTGGTCGAATCGCTTCACCGAACCGCGCCAGCACTTCGGCATCCAGCCGGTCGGTCTTGGCCAGCCGGCCGGTGGCGCGGGCAAAGTCCCGCACTTGGCGTGGATTAACTATCGCCACTGCGATCCCCGCAGCCGCCAGGGCACTGGCGACCGGTGTTTCCAAGCCGCCTGTCGCTTCAAGAATCACAAAGTCAGCCGGCGCGAGCTGCCTGAGTAACTGCTGGATTCCGACCTCATCATTAGCCACTGACCAGGCTACACCGGCCGACCCGATGAACACGTCTAGGGCCAACTTGGCGACGTCGATCCCGACAAACCGTTTCACCTCCTCCATGTCTCAACCTCCTCGGCGCGGCTTGCCCTGCCTTGCAATGCGGGATCTTCTTCCCGGACAACCGTTCGGGCTAAGCGCTCTCGGTGAAGCGGCGACCTCCGCTGCTAGTCGGGATTCTTCTCCCAAGGGTGCACCGGTCTGCCGCCTCACCAACTTTGATTCTTGTACCAGATCGGGAACATACAAGGATGCTGAAAAAGGATTTTGAGGGCCCGGAACAGAGCAGCCAAGTCCCGTCTATTGATGCTTTATGGATCCAAGTCATCGCAGGATCCGTTTTTTCGGACTTTTTCCGCAACCTGCTAGAGAAAATCGGCAGTCATGGAAGCCCTTATTTCAGTCGTCCGGTATTCCAGACGCTTTCGACTCGGGCATGCCGGCGTCGGCGTCCGGCCAGCCACGCGCCCTCTCACAACATCCGAGCAGGTCAGTAAAGAACGCCGGGTAATCAGGCTCGGCGTTCAAAGCATCACGAATGCGAAGTGGGCTGGTCTATCCGCAATAAGCACGATCAGGGGTTGCTGTAGGTCGTAGTGGACCGCCGCCGGATCGTGCCATCGTCATTCGTCGTTGTTGTCTCGCTCGTCGTCTGGCCCGGCGTCGAATATGCGGGCGATTGCTGAACTGGAACTTCCTTCACCGTATGACTATAGAAACAGCCCGACAAAAGCAGAACCGCCACACTAGCAAAAGCCAATGTAATTTTCTTCATAGCCTTCCTTCGTTATGGAAATCAGCGGACTAGCAAGGACGCAAGGTTTATGCCCACATCAAATCGCGCACCATATTAACTTCCCGGGCGCTTCAACGATTAATTGTTACTATCTCCTGTGACTCGACCATGCTCTTTTTATCCGGGGTGAATGGGACGGGCCTACACCTCTCTCCTTCGCTCGTGTCTCCCTGGGCAGCGGTCAGGTCCAGCACACCTCGTTGTTTTTGTAAGTGACATTAGATCCTTGGCATTCAGTGAGCCTCCGACGGTGAACTCCGCTGCTGACCTTGGTATCCAACCGCCGCCTCCGGCGGGCGCGATGTTTAACAGACATGGCTTGCCCTTTGTTTCGGACGGCGTTACACATGGCTCTATCTGGAACGGAGCGCGCATGGGATGGCCGCTGCCCGGACGGCGTGCGCTCGGAGAAATTCTGAGAGGACAACCCGATGGCTGCTTTGCTGAAAAACTCCGTGCACGATCGTTGGCAGGCCGGCATCCCCACTATCAATGGCTGGCTCGCCCTGCCGACTTCGCTCTCGGCCGAAATCATGGCGCGCGCCGGCTTCGACACGCTAACCATCGATATGCAGCATGGCGCGATGGATTATCGCAGCCTGCTGGAGATCCTTTCCGCGCTCACGGCAACCGAGATGACGCCGGTGGTCAGAGTGCCGAACGCCGACCCTACCTTCATTACGCGAGTGCTGGATATCGGCGCGCTGGGCGTCATTTGTCCGATGATCAGCAGTGCCGAGCAGGCGCGGGAATTCGCTGCCGGCGCGCGCTACCATCCGGTTGGCAACCGCAGTTCGGGCCCTCTACGCGCCGCGATGGTTTACGGGTCTGACTACTTCAAACGAGCGAACGACGCTGTACTCGTGCTCGGCATGATCGAGACCCCAGGCGCGATCGCGAGCCTCGACGAGATTCTCCAGGTTGAAACCATGGATGGCATCTACGTCGGGCCGAATGATCTCGGGATCGCGCTCGGAATGAGCGCCGGCATGGATCGCGAGGAGCCGGAGTTCCTCCGCGTGCTCGAGGACATCGCGCGGCGGGCCAACGCTCGCGGCAAGATTCCGGGCATCCATACCAATTCGAGCAAATATGCGACGCGCGCGATCGGGATGGGTTACGGATTCATCACCGTATGCTCCGACGCGGGGCTGATTGGCGCGGGCGCGGCCACCACGGTCAGAGACGTGCGCGCAGCGCTGCGCAACCGCTGAGCGTTCTCCCCCGGAACTTGTACGATCAACGATACTCGTCGCCGCAATCGCCGATTAGCTGCGATAGGTCGCGTGATTTCGCCAGCACCGCTTCGATCGCCGCTTCATCTTCAGCGTCAAGCGCAAATCCGAACACGCGCGCGTTGTCGTCGCGGTGCTCCACGACGCCGAGACGGGTGCCGACGATAACCCCGGCGATGGCCGGGCGATCGAGAGTGTAGCGCACGCCCACGTTCGCGATGCTCACGCGATGCTTGCCGGCGATTCGGCTGAGTACCGCGAGCAGTTCCTGGAACAGCGCCCATCCACCCCACGCGTCGATCATGTTCTTATATTTCTGCAATGAGGCGGTATTGAGCTCGCCGCGGCGAGGTTCCTGACGGCCGAGATATTTTTCCGAGAGCAGGCCGCCAAGGACGGTTCCGTAGGTCAGCAGCGTGATGCCGTGATCGCGGCAAAACGCCGCCATCCGCATCCCGGGCCGACGATCGATCAGCGAGTACTGGACCTGGTTCGAGACGATACGTATGCCCTGTTCCGTGATGGTGCGCAGATGCTCGGTGTCGAAATTTGTCAACGCGAGATGTCTGATTTTGCCCTCCTGCTGAAGATCGGCGAGATGCTTGAGGGCGTCGAGGTAGCTGATGTCGTCGTACTCCCACCAATGAAATTGCAGAAGGTCGAGGGTTTCCACGCCCATTCTCATCAGCGAAATCCCGATTGCGTCCGCGACCATCGAGCGCGTGATGGGACCGGGATGCGGCACCCATTTCGTGAAAGCTTGAATCTCTGCGAGACGCTTGCGGCCATGGCGCGCCGCGAATTCGTTGCGAAACTCGCCGACATAGTCCTCGGCGGGACCGTAATGGTCGGCCAGGTCCCAGGTCGTGAAGCCGGCGTCATGATAGGCGAACATCTCCGCGACCGCGCGCTGCGGATCGATATAGCCGTGCGCGCCTGAGACTTGCCACATCCCGTTGAGAATGCGGCAAATAGTCAGATCATCGGTGAATTTGAACCGGCTGGTCTCTGGTAAGGACATTTGCGCCTCCGGGCGGCATCACCCGCCGCGCCGCCCCCCGGCTTCACTGCGATCACTGTGGCGCAACCGCAACGGGTCTGCGCTAGACCGTGAACGTCTTCAGGAAATTGCGCACGCATTCGCCGACATCGTCCTGGCCGCTGCCGATGCTGAACACGGTGGAATCTTTGGAGGGAAATCCGCCTCGCGGTGGTCATTTGTGTGGTCAGCCACTTCATCCTCCGTATTGAATAACGGCCCCGCTCCTCGGGTACTGGTATAGTAGCGCCGATAGCACCCGCTCAAGCGCCGAAGCATGCGCACGCAACGCAACTTTTGCTTTGGCCGCACGCATTGCCGAAACGCTCCGGAATGTCGTACATGAGGATCGTCCCGCGCGGTCTGAGCGATCGAAGCGCCCCGCGCCGGTTGTGCTTGGCGCCAGACCCGCGGAGTGCGGCAACCGCCGGAGGCGGGATTATCGCGCCGCAAACGATTTAACCCTGTGAGGATCGAGATGGATCTTTCGCTAAGCCCGAAAACCGAGGAACTGAAAAAGCGCATTTCCGCCTTCATGGACCAGTACGTCTTTCCCGCGGAAACGCGAGTCCGCGAGGAAATGGGCGAGGATGGTCACGACGACCCGCAGATCCTCATGGACATCCGCAAAAGGGCCAAGTCCGATGGCCTTTGGAATCTGTTTCTGCCCGACAAGGAACAAGGCGCCGGCCTCACCAACCACGAATATGCGCCGTTATGCGAATTGATGGGCCGCAGCCCGATCGGTGCACGCACGTTCAACTGCATGGCGCCCGATACCGGCAACATGGAAATCCTCGCCGAGTTCGGTACCAGGGAGCAGAAAGAGCGCTGGCTCAGGCCTTGCCTCGAAGGCACGATGCGCACCTGCTTCTCGATGACCGAACCTGATACGTCCGGCTCCGATCCGACTCAGCTCAAGACCCGCGCCGTGCGCGACGGCGACTACTATGTGATCAATGGGCACAAGTGGTTTACCTCCAACGCGATGCGCGCGGGTTTCGCGATCGCGATGGTGGTGACTGATCCCGACGGCGAGCCGCATCGGCGCGCCAGCATGCTGATCGTCCCGACCGACGCGCCTGGCTTCAATCTCATCCGCCCGGTACCGGTGATGGGACATACCGGCAACGGCGGTCATTGCGAGATCATCTACAAGGACTGCCGCATTCCGGTGACCAGCCTGCTGGGCCGCGAGGGCGACGGTTTCGGTATCTCGCAGGCCCGTCTCGGTCCCGGCCGTATCCATCACTGCATGCGAACGATTGGAATCGCGGAACGCGCGCTCGAACTCATGTGCAAGCGCGCGAATACGCGCTGGGCGCACGGCAGTCTGCTCGCCGACAAAGCCAATATTCAGCAGTGGATCGCCGATTCGCGCATCGAGATCGACTCGGCGCGCCTGATGGTTATGCATGCGGCGTGGAAAATGGACACGGTCGGCAAACGCGAGGCGCGCAACGAAATTTCCATGATCAAAGTATTGTGCGCGAACATGGTGATGACCGTGCTCGATCGCGCGATCCAGTTGCACGGCGCGATGGGCATGAGTGACGACCTGCCGATTGCTCGCTTCTGGCGCGAGAGCCGCGCGCTGCGTATTGCCGACGGTCCCGACGAAGTTCATCGCCAGACCATCGCGCGGCGGGAAGTGCGCAAATGGAAATGAACGCCGCTGGGAGGCCGCGATGGATACCGTGAAAGCGCTGGTGCGCCAACATTGGGACCGGCGCGCCGCCGATTTCGACCTTGGCCCCAGCCATGGCCTCCTCAACGATGTTCAGGCGCGCGCATGGCGTCGGCTGACCGCGACCCTCGCCGGTCCCACGCCGCTGGATGTGCTCGACGTGGGCTGTGGCACCGGGTTTCTATCATTGCTGTTGGCCGAGCGCGGTCATCGCGTCACCGGAGTCGACGTTGCCCCATCGATGCTGGCCAAAGCGCGCGCCAAGGCTGCCGCGCAAGGCCTGATAATCCATTTCATGGAGGCCGACGCCGAAACGCCGGCTCTGCACGACGCCAGCCTCGACTTGATCGTAGAGCGTCATGTGTTGTGGACGCTGCCTCATCCGGAGATGGCGCTCGACGCGTGGCGCCGCCTGCTGCGCACTGGCGGCCGGCTGGTCTTGATCGAGGGTCAATGGGGCACCGGTGAACGCCGCGAGGAATACGCGCAGATTCACGACCGCCTGCCGCTGTTCGGCGGCCGGCCCGGCGCCGAAATTGCCACGCTGGTCCGGGTGCACGGCTTCGCATCGGTTACGGTCGAACCGTTGATGGACCCGGAGTTGTGGACCGAGCCGCCAGCTCATCCGCGCTATTGGGTGACCGCGCTAGCCTGACTACGATTTTTTACCGTCCGCTCAGAGAGGCCCTATTCCCTGCACGAGGCGCCGCGGCAGCAACGGCTCGCCGCGCCCGCATCTGTAAAGCGCTCCGAACTTGCTTAATGGTCACGCCCAGACCTGAGAGGCTAGGGCGTGGGTGACTCGACGATCGCGGCGAAGCCGCGCAGTGACGCGGCGACAAATGCCCGCACTCTCACCGGATCCTTCTTGCCACGCTGGCCGACAATATCGGTATGCGTGAATGAGTCGACGCCCCATGGCCTCACCGTCGCGATCGCCTGCGCGACATTGTCGGCGGAGAGGCCGCCGGCAAGAATAACCGGAACGCGTGAGCGTTCGACGATAGTGCGGCTCACCGACCAGTCGTGGGTCTCGCCGCCGGCGCCGGTAAACGGCAGGCCCTTGGCGCCCGAGTCCAGCATCAGGTAGTCGGCGGCCTCCTGATGCGCGTCGGCCTCGGTGAGCGTTTCGCCGGCGCGCACGGCGATTGCGCGCAGCAACCTGACGGGTGCGATACGTGCGCGGATCCAGGCGCAATCCTCGGGTTCGATTTCGCGCGCGGCCAGGTGCAGAACGTCGGGCCGCACCGCATCGACCATCGCGCAAATTTCGTCGCCATCGTCCGACAACGACAGCGCCACGCCGAACGCGCGCGGCCGGATTGCAGCAAGGATTTCGCGCGCCGTCTCGGCGTTGATCCCCTCCGGCACGATGCCTGGCTCCGCCACGACCACGCCGATAAAGCCAGCGCCCGCCTCGGCGGTCGCGACCGCGTCCCCAACCGAAGTCATGCTGTAGATTTGGACAATCATCTTTGGTGGCCTCGCCTACGGACGATTCATAAAGCGATGATCGATATAAGCCACGACTTCGCCATGCTGGTTCTTCAAGGTCGAGCGGATAACGACGAAGATCATCGCACCGCTGCGCCCGGTCTTCTCGTAAACTTCCTTGATGCTGGATACGATAGTGACGGAGTCGCCAGCTCGAATCGGTATAACGAAATCGACATCCATACCCGCGGCCAGCCGGCGTGTGCCGTAACGGGAAACCTGTTCGGAAATATTGTCGCCGTCGCGAAAAGCCGCGGCATATGAGGGCGGCGCAACCAGAACGCCATAAGGACCCTTCTGCGCGGTCTCTCCGTCGGTATAAAGCGGATTGGTCTCGCCGATAGCGGCGCAAAAGTCCGCGATCATTTTGGCGCTAACGTGAATCGGGCTCTCGGCTTCAAACACGCGGCCAACCAGCGTTGGATCATAATCGATCATTAATCATTTCCACTCCACGAACGCTCGATTGTCCAGCTTGAGAGCGGCCTGGCCCCGCCCGCGACGCCTCCATTTTCCGGGAAATGTACGCAGCACGCCAAACTAATCATAAGTGCGCGGCGTTGTTGCGCGCAGGCGTGCGTGGTCGGGGCCGGCGCGCGACTGGAGCGGCTTGCGATCTCATGGCGCGGCGGCCATTTTAAGGGTCGCGGCACAGGACCGCTCGATGAAGGCGACCAACGTTCCCAACGGCAATCGCGGCAAGGCCAAACGCGGGAGACCGCACATCCCGTTGTTGCGCCAGCGTATTCTGCGCTGCGCGGCCGAAATGTTCAGCGACAAAGCGTTTGATCAGGTACTCACCAACGACCTCGCGGCGCGGGCTGGCGTAGGCAAGGGCAGCATCTATCGGGTCTTTGGTTCCAAGGAGGAACTTTACGTCGCGACCATCATCGAAGGGTTCGTGCAGTTGCGCGACCAGATTGACGAAGCCCTTGCGCGGGTGGCGACTCCGCGCGAGCAGGTCGAAACCATCGTTGGCCGTACCCTCCGCTACTTTTGGGATCGCGGCCAATTCTTTATCTTTCTCCACAGCGATAACTTGTCGCGCCGCCACGCGCAGCATTATCGCGAGGAACGTGAACGCTTCTCGCGGCTTATCGTCGCGGTACTCGAGCGGGGGATGAAGACCGGCGCGTTTCGCGCCGACCTCGATGTCGACCTCGCGGCGCAGGCCTTGCTTGGCATCCTCCGCGGTCTCAGCCGTTATCGGCGCGAACACGTGACGCCCGACCACGCGGTGCGGGTCGCGGCCGCTACATTCCTGGACGGCTTCAGCGCCAGGGCGCCTGCTTCTCCCGTCAACGCGGGTGGGACGGCACGTTTCAAGCGCGCCCCGCTCGCGCCCAACCGATAGCTGATTGTGGTTGACAGCGGGATTCTTGACAGACGCGATCCGTCAGCTTGACTGCGATCCGGTCGAGGCTTATCTATTTTAGACTCGAAAGTCCGTAAATCATAAATCCAGATCGCGGCCGGGGCATTTCTCATGATGCGTCATTCTCATGGTTCGCCGCAAAGCTTGTATGCCGCTTCGGCGGCCGCAACGCCGAACGCCACCGAGGCCACTGGACTTCTCGTTGCAGACACCTTCCAATTCACGGTCAGCCCTTCCGGCCCAAGGTACGAATTCATCACGCCAACCTCACCACTATCGCCATTATTGCCAATATCGGAGGTTGCGGAGCGGGGAATTGTGGACGTTCCAGTCCGAAAGTCGCTTTGCGGCGGCATACCTTGCGCATGCAGTAACATATTCGCGACGCCGTCGTACCCTTCTATAGGAGCGATCGACTGATAGTTCTCATAGTCTCCTGGCTTGCCCAATCGGCCGGAGGTGGCGCGCGCGCCGGTGGACGAATTGTTCGACAGTGCCATCGCGGACTCCAAGACCAGGTCGTAGCTGCCCGGATGCAGGTTGGCGATGCAATATAGCCCGTTCTTATCCGTCGAAGTCATCATCGACACGATAGCCGTCGAGGAACTTTGCGCCGCCACTTGCGCACCCGCAATGGGCTTACCGGCAGAGTCGACGACCACACCCGCAATACTTGCGCCAAAGCCGGGTGCGACCACCATCAACTCGCCCAACACGATTAGCGTCAGGAAACACAGCCGCCGTCTGACTTTTGGCATTGCCCGCGCGATTCCTTCGCAAAACCCCACTTGGCGTGAACCTCGTGAAGCATTGCGAACCCAGGCCGTTCCCATTCGGATAGGGTTCGCACAATCGGAACGCCTATCCGACAAAGCGACCATTACTCTGTTGGACGGGACGCGCCTGCTTGCGGTTGACATTGGTGACAGCATGGACCCTCGGGCAATCCCACTTTGGCTAACATGCGGCGACAGGAGGGTTTGTTCTCCCAATGTTCGCCTCGAATAAAGGCTCGCCCGGTGTTCCGATGCCGATTGTCAACCAAAATGCCTGCGCTTCCGTCATCACCTCTGAGGGCTTGGGGGCAAGCGCGGACCGCATGTCCGGCGAGCAGAGCGACTATGATCGGATCTATCGCAATTATCATGCGCGGATAATGCAATTATGCCGAATGCTGCTGGGCGAAGCGGGCGAGGCCGAGGACGTCGCCCAGGAGGTTTTCCTCAAGGCTTTTCAGCGATGGAAGCGCGGGGACGCGCCCGACGTCTGGATCGCGTGGTTGTTGCGAGTCACGGTCAATGCCTGTCACGACCGGCGTGGCTCGGCATGGTGGAGGTGGTGGCACGGCACCAGCGATGAGTTTCACGACGAACACAATCCCAACCGCGAAACGCCTGAGGAAAAATTCGCGGGACGCGAGCAGTACCTCCGCATCTGGCGCCACTTCCGCAAGCTGCCGATCAGGCAGCGAGAAATCTTTGCAATGCGCCATCTTGAAGGATGGTCAACCGAGGAGGTGGCAAGCGCGCTCAATTTGAGCACGGGCAGCGTGAAGCAGCATCTGTTTCGCGCCG
>JBOHWJ010000262.1:0-6041 GCA_050736495.1 Binataceae bacterium (SeqCode)
GCCATAGGATGAGCAGTCTGAAATTGCCGACCACCCGCGCGAAGCGGCTTTGCAACAGGCGCGCTTCGTAGCCCTCGCCGCCATAAAGCGCGATCGCTTCGGCGTTGTCGCGCATATGCACCAGGGCGAAACGGTAGTCGGCCTCGTAGCGTTGCTGATCGAAATTGATGACAACGAGACGCCGTCCGATCACTACCGTCAGCCACGTGCCAACGGCGGCATAGCCGACCAGGCATGCCGCCAGCAAGCGCGAGATCGACCAGAGAATGCCAAAGAAGGTGGCCGCGGTGACAACCGCGCCCAACACTGTCAGCGAATATTTGAGCGCACCGGCGGTGAAGCTGTTGATGTCTTCGCTGATGCGCTGGTCGGGATTGTCAACCGCATGGTCGCTGATGATGTGGTAAAGCGCCCGGTCACGCAGGCTGAGCCGCACGAACGCGTCCGTCACCCAGTCGCGCCAGCGAATACTCAGCAGTCCGGTCAGGTACGGGTAGAACGCCGCGATCGGGACGAACAGTGCGATCCAGACGACGTACAACAGCATCAAATGGTAGAAGCGTGCGGCGTCGCGCGCCTGCAGCGTGTTCATCACGTCGCGCGAAACGTAACTGAAAATCGCGTTCATCGCGATCGCGCCGCCGCTTAGTATGACCACCACCGTAAGCAGTCCAATCGCCTTGGCGCGCTCTTCCGAGCTCCAGTAAGGCTTCACCAGAACCCATAGGCGCTTCCAGAACAGACGATCAAACCTGTCCACTGTTACCTCCGCCACCTGTGTGCGAATAGGCCATCTCTCTTAGACGTGGCTGCCCCCTGAAATGATTCGCGTGGCGCATCGCGCAACACCCGTCGGAACTGACCGTAGCGACACGCACAAATAGCGTCACATTCAGCGTCGCCGAAAGTTGCAACGAGATATGGCACGAAAACTGCTTATGGTTAGATACGCCGTATCGACGTGCCGGGTGCGGGATTAGCTATCCAACGTGGCGCCAACCGCCGCCCTGGTGGCCAAAGTGGAACAGTTCGGGATGAAATATCTCGGCGAGAATCTCCAGCGACTCGGCAATTCGCGGACCTGGACGATTGAAATATTGATTACCTTCGCCGAGAAATACACGGCCTTCGCGCACAGCCTTGAGCCCGGTCCATTGCGGATGCCGCGCCAGCAGATGCAGTTCCGCGGCGGTTCGCTCCATATTGAATCCGCACGGCGCTGCCAGAATGAGGTCCGGGTCCTGCGCGGCCAAATCCTCGAACTTCATCCACGGCGAATGTTCGCCGGCCTTGCCGAAGAGATTTGTCCCACCCGCCATAGCGACCAGCTCCGGCATCCAGTTGCCCGCCGCCATCAGCGGCTCGATCCATTCGATGAGTGCGACGCGCGGACGCGACGACGAAGCCTTCGCGCGCTCCTCTATCGCGGTCATCCGCGCCTTCAACCGTCCGCTCAATTCGACGCCGCGATCCGGTGCTCCCAACACCGTCGCCACACGCTCCATGTCGGCGAAAACGTCGGCAAGGCCATAGGGCGCCAGCGAAATTATCGCGGGTTGCGCGCCGACCCATTGCGCGACCGCCGTCTCGACGTCGTGCATACTCACGGCGCACACGTCGCATTGCGACTGTGTGACAATGACGTTGGGCTTGAGTTCCCGCAATTTGTCCGCGTCGACTCGATAGACGGAAAGTGCATCACTCAGTATTTTCTTGACGCGCTGGTCGACCTCGGCGCTCGAACCCTCGGGGTTGAACTTCGGCTCGGTCAGCACCGGCAGACGTGTGATCGCGGCGGGATAATCACATTCGTGCGACCGCCCGACCATCGCGGCTGCGAAACCCAGCGCGCATACGATCTCAGTCGCGCTCGGCAACAGGGAAACGATTCGATGCATTGCGGGAACCTCGCGGCCGGGCTGGCCGCATCGCTCAGCGACCTCGCACTTATGTTTAGCTTCGGGTTGCGTCTCAGGCAAAGTATGCGGCTGAAATACGGGTGAGACAACCAGCGATGCTGCCCGAGATTGCCCAAACGCGCCCTTTACGACTTCACAAAAGGTGAGTAATGTCTCATTGAGGCTTATGGCACGTTTCGATGGACCGGCGAGCGTATTGGTCGTCGATGATGACGCGGACGCGCTCGAAGCTTTGGTTAACATCCTCGAACTTGAGGGCTTCAAGGCCGCCGGAGCAAGAAATGGAAGGGTCGCGCTCGACTATCTGCGCAGTCATCCTGTGCCGGACTTGATAATTCTCGACTTGATGATGCCGGAGATGGATGGGTGGAGCTTTCGCAACGAGATCAAAAAAGACCCTGTGCTCGCCAGTTTGCCGATCGTGGTCGTAACCGCATATACAGCGGCGAAAGTGGACGTGGACGCGATTCTCGTCAAACCGATCGACATCGAACGGCTATTTGATACTATGGACGACCTGCTGGCCCGGCGGGCGGGACATGAAGGAGAGGCTTAGCAGGTCTTCCGGCAAAAATTGGAAAGAGGATGCATCCGCACCTTCGCATTCGCGCCGGACCCCAAAATCAAGCAAAGCCGCGCAAGCCTATGGCTGACTCGGGACGATCTGATGAAGCACTTGAGCGCGAAATAAGAGACCTCGAGCAGCAAGAAGCGATGCCATGCTTTGGGGCGATGTCGAAGCCCTCGGGACAATCTGGGCTGATAATTTACTGGTCAGCAGTTCGGCATTTCACGGATTCGAGCGGATTCGACACCACCCAATTGACGCATTTGAATGGCTGGCACAGAGCGGTCGGGCGCTGCACGCATTTCTAAGGGATATGCTCAGCACAAACGCGCTACCGCACGGCCACGCAAATTTCTGAAACTTTAGTTCAAATCGAGCGCATATTCATTCAATTAAGGTCATGTTTAGGTAATGCGATCGTGAACGTCGAGCCAAGTCCCGGCTCACTACGCGCGTCGAGATGACCACCGAGATGCTCCACGACCCCGCGCGCGATCCATAACCCGAGACCAAAGCCCAGGCTGGTTCCCTCACCAACCGCCCGCTCGAAGCGCTCGAAGATCCGCCCCAGGTCCTGTTCGGAAATTCCGATGCCGTGATCCGTAACTGCGATCATAATCTGGTCGCCTTGCGTCTGCACGGCCACCTCGACCGGCCTGCCCTGCCCGTACTTTAACGCGTTAGAAAGGAGATTGGTGATGACCTGGTCCAGTCGGATTCTGCTGCTTACGATGGGAAGCGGGTGAGGAGCGGTCAGCATTATTGGCGCGGACGCGTCGCTCTCTCTGGCTCGTTCGATCACTTCAGTAACCAGCATGGTAAGGTCGAACTGCTCGTGCTCAACCTCAAACCGGCCCGACGCCAAGCGCGACGCATCCAGCAGATTGTCCACCAGTCTTGTCAAGCGGGTAATCTGGGTGCCAATGCGTTTGGCGCGATGGAGGAGCTGCTCGGACGTAATTCGCGCACCTTCGCCGCCGAGTATGCGGATCAGGCCATAGACGGTGAGCTGAAGGGCGTTGAGCGGGTTGCGCAACTCGTGCGACGCAATGGTGAGGAACTCATCGCGATCTTTCAAGGCCCGCCGAAGCCGCTCCTCGATGCGTTTGCGTTCGCCCACTTCGCGCGAAAGCTGATCGATCTTTTCGGAGAGCAGGCTGAACTGCGGCGTTGCCTCGGTGTTCAGCCGGCAAGTAATCAGAAGCAGGGAATTAGTATCGCCGGCGGCGTGAGGCGGGAGCGTTTCCGCGGAGGAAGAAGCGGTGTCGGGGGCTTCGAGAACCGGTAGCAACGCCCCATCGCATCTCACGTCCAACGCTTTCCCGGATTGGTGACGCCATGACAGTGAGCCCGGTATCAGACGAGGGCTGCCGGCGCATAAATGCACATAGCGCAGCACTTCCTCGGGAGGATCATTGACGAGGGACCAAAGGGATATGCCATGAAGTGCCGCGCCGTCAATACCGATCAGTTCCGCCAGCGCCAAGTTGCTCGCGACCACTGTCGCGTCGGCAGTAACCAACACCGCCGGACCCGGAAGTACTTCAAGCATCCAGCGCCACAACGGGTTAGTGGTCGACGTACTCTCGTCCTTCATGGGCTTTGCTCTCGGCCGTCACTATGAGGTACGCGAAGACTCGAAATCCACGGTCGCACTTCGCGATGGTTTCGCAATTCACTCTCCGCATAGCCCAGATTGTCAACGCCAATCAATCCGAGCCCGCTCGATTGGTCATCACGCATATCAAGGTCCCGCTCCAATGGCCCTTGCCGAAGAGACCGCCGCGACCCACAAGGCAGCGGATTCAGGGCGGCTTGTCCGGGCTATTTCGCCAATGGTTTTTCGACCGCGTCATCGCCGCTCCGTTGTCAGCCGAACTCGCTTCGCTGTTCGAGATAAAGCGATATTTGCTATACAAGCCACGTAGCGCAGGTTGGTCGCCGAAAATCGAATTTATGGCGCTATCAAGCGCGCCGCGTTTATCGGAGGTGGCAAAATGCTCCACGTCCACTACTTTATTACACGCAAGTCCTCGCTCGATGAGGGTGCATTCCATCGCTACTGGCGCGAGACCCACGGCCCCATCGCCGGCCGTATCCCGCAGCTTCATATGTACGTGCAGAGCCACCGGGTTCCGCTCCAAGGCACAAATTCGCCCTATGACGGCGAGGCCGAAGTCCTCGTCGACGGACTCGGCGCGATGGCAGAGTTGCGCAAAAGCCGCGAATATCTCGAGGGCGCGCTCGTCGATGAACGCAACTTCATCGACCTCACCCGCGTCGAATGGATGGTGACTCAGGACCATGCGATCCTCGACGGACCCACCGGGGGCACATTGGTGAAAGGCGTGTGGCAACTAAAGCGCAAGCCGGGGATGGCGCTCGACGAGTTCAGAAAATACTGGATCGAAGTTCACGGCACGCTCGGTGGAAAGCTGCCCGGTCTGCGGCGCTACATTCAGTCGCATCTGATCGACGATGCCTATCTCTACGCGGAACCGCGCTACGACGGCGTGGCCCAGCTATGGTTCGACAGCCTCGACGCGATGCGCGCCGCCTTCGCGTCGCCGCAGGGCCAGGAGCTAGCGGCCGACGGTCCCAAGTTTACCGATCTGTCGATGCTGAAAAATTTCGCCGCGCAAGAACACATCGTGGTTGCGCGCCATTGAAGGAACGCGTCCGAGAAGCACAGCCACGCGCGCCGCGGCGCGCATAACAACTTTCGCGGCCGCTTTCGCATCACGCCGTCGCGGTCTGAAACGCAATCGGGCGCTCACGATCGCGCACCAAGAGGTTTGGAAAATGGCAGGACTGCTGCAAGGTAAAATCGCGCTGGTCACTGGCGCGGGTTCCGGAATTGGGCGCGCCGCCGCGCTCGCCTTCACGCGCGAAGGTGCCAAGGTGCTCGCCGCCGATGTGGTTGAAGGCGGCGGCAATGAAACCGTCAAGCTCATAAAGAACGCCGGTGGCGAAGCCATTTTCACCAAGTGCGACGTTGCGAAAGCCAGCGAAGCCGAAGCCCTGACCGCATTCGCGGTGAAGACCTGGGGCCGTCTCGACTGCGCTTACAACAACGCGGGCATCTCGGGCAAAATCGCGCGTACGGCCGAGGATACCGAGGAAAATTTCGACCGTATCATGGCGGTTAATCTGCGCGGCGTCTGGCTGTGCATGAAATACGAAATTCTGCAGATGCTCAAGCAAGGCGGCGGCGGCGCGATAGTCAACACCGCGTCGGCGGCCGGCCTGGTCGGCTCGCATGGGATGCCGGCGTACACCGCGTCCAAGCATGGCGTGATTGGCCTGACCAAAACGGCGGCGCTCGAATACGCACGCGCTAAAATTCGCGTCAATTGCGTATGCCCAGGCGTAATCGACACGGCGATGGTCGCCGGTATGGTAGCGACATATCCACGGCTGCAGGAGAAGCTGGTCGCGGTCGAGCCGGTATCGCGCATGGGCAAGCCGTCGGAGATTGCGGAGGCGGTGACCTGGCTATTGTCGGATGCGGCGTCGTTCGTGACCGGATGCGCGATGCCGGTGGATGGCGGCAT
>JBOHWJ010000263.1:0-6214 GCA_050736495.1 Binataceae bacterium (SeqCode)
GCCGAGGCCGCGCTCGATCTCGTGCTGGTGACGGCGGCCTACTTCGGAGCCTTCCTCATCCGGCTGGATTTTGCGATCGATGACACCCTGATGACGGCGCTGCTGCGCCACGTGCCGTTCGTCATCCTGGCGACTTACGCGGCTTTCCTGACCGCTGGAGTCTATCGTGGCATTTGGCGCTACGCCGGCTTTTCGGATGTGCTTCGGTTTGCCAGTGGCTCCATGCTGGCGGGCGTATTCGTTGTGATCGCGTCGCTGTTCGCACCGATCAACCTATCCGGATCGGTGGCGGTGCTGTTCGTAATTCTGCTGTTCAATCTGCTGGTGGCTAGCCGGCTTTCATTCCGCGCGCTGCGCCGGGCGGTGGCTTTGCTGGCGTTGCCGCATGACCGCATGCTGGTCATCGGCGCCGGCGAAATCGCCGAGGCGGCGGCGCGCTTTGTCTCGTTCGGACGTAACCAGAGCATCAGGCTCATCGGCTTCGTCGACGACGACAGCTTTAAGCTGGGCAAATTCGTCCACGGCTATCGGGTGCTCGGCACGTTCGACGATTTGGAACGCATTTTCGCCACTAACGAATTCAACCAGATGCTGATTGCGGTGGATACGCTGCCGGGTGAGCGTATGGCCCTGTTATGGGCCTTCGCCAACCGCTATCACGTGGCGGTACGGCGCTTCTCGATTCGCGTGAATGAAGTCGGGATGACTGCGGACGGCGGGCCGGTTGCTTCCGATCCCTCCGCGCCCGGACAGGTTGTAGCCTAACGACGGGCATCTACGTACTATTTACGGTCGGGTCACGGACCATTTACGGGAGGGGGATGCTGAGACCGCTCCAGCGGCGCAGCCTCGAAATGCGATGAACCGAGCACGTCAGCCGGTACAGATCGTGCCCAAGGGATGGGGTAGGGAGGTGTGGATCGCGAATGGCGAGCACTATTGCGGAAAGATCCTGGAAATCAGCAAGGGCAAACGCTGCTCGCTCCACTACCATAAGCTTAAGACCGAATCGTTCTACTTGCGCGCGGGCCGCCTCTTGGTGCGCGTCAAGGAATCGTCCGAGTCGGAAGTTATCGAGGAGTTCGAACTCGGCCCGGGCGAATGCATGGATATACCGATCGGGCTGGTGCATCAGATGGAGGCGCTCGAAGACGCCGAGCTCTACGAGTTTTCCACCCAGCATTTCGACAGCGACTCCCATCGCCTGGTGCGCGGCGACTGACGGCTACCGTGAAAATCCATCAATAGCGGCGCGGTCGTAGTCATTTCGAGGGCACGGTGCCTGGACACCATGCCCTCTTTTTTTGCCGCGCCGGCATGCGCCGCGCGGACAGGTGGTTTTGAGCGCCATGCGTGGCTGTTATGATTACACCGCTCACGCACGGCGCGGGAACCATCCGCACGCGAGCGGCGGCCTGTCACACTGCAAAAGGGGACCGATAAAAAGTGGCAAAAGTGGCATTGATAACCGGGGTGACCGGGCAAGACGGCTCCTACCTGGCCGAATTTTTGCTGAAAAAAGGCTACGAGGTGCATGGCGTCGTGCGACGGACCTCCAGTTTTGCCACCGGCCGTATCGATCACCTGCGCCGTGGCAATAACCTCGACGCTTCGCCCCTGCAATTGCATTACGGTGACTTGGGCGACGCCACTGGGATGCGCCGCATCCTCGAGCAGACGCGGCCTGATGAAGTCTACAATCTCGCCGCGCAATCGCATGTGCGAATTTCTTTCGACCAGCCCGAGTACACCGCCGACGTCGTCGGGCTGGGGGCGCTCAGGCTGCTGGAGGCGATTCGCGATCATAACCAGCGCCACGGCCGGTCGGTGCGCTATTACCAGGCGGGCTCCTCCGAGATGTTTGGCAAGGCCGCCGAGGCCCCGCAGAAAGAGACTACGCCGTTTCATCCGCGCAGCCCCTACGCCTGCGCCAAGTGCTATGCTCATTGGCAGACCGTCAACTATCGCGAGGCCTACGATCTGTTCGCGGCCAACGGTATTTTGTTCAACCACGAATCTCCGCGCCGCGGCGAAAACTTCGTCACGCGCAAAATAACCCGCAGCGCGACCCGCATCAAAATCGGCCTGCAGGACAAGCTCGCCCTGGGTAATCTCGACGCTCGGCGCGACTGGGGCTTCGCCGGCGACTATGTCGAAGCGATGTGGCTGATGATGCAGCAGGAGCAGCCCGACGATTACATAATCGCGACCGGCGAGAACCATTCGGTCCGGGAATTTCTCGAGTTGGTATTCGCGCGCGTGGGACTCGACTGGCGCAAGTTCCTGACGACCGACCCGCGTTTCCTGCGCCCGGCTGAAGTGGACCTCCTGATTGGTGATTACAGCAAGGCCCGTCGCATGCTCAAATGGGAGCCCAAAGTGAACTTTCCGCGGTTGGTTGAGATGATGGTGGATGCGGACATGGAACTGGCCGAGCGCGAGAAACGCAGCCTCGGCCGCTAGCCCCCCAGACCTGTCCGCTGAACCGCCCCTCAGGGCCGACATCTCCGGTGTTTCGGCAGCATGCTGCGCGAGATCACGATGCCGCCCTCGCCAGGCGGATAGGTCAAGGCGCGGAGTGGGGCTGATCTGGGTGACCAGAGTGACTGCGGGTAGGGGATGGTGTCGGCGGAATCGCTTGAAAGAAAAAGAGATTTGCTGGAGCGCGCGGCGAATCGATCTTTTCCGGATAATGAATTGTTTCCGGCTGCTCAGAACTTACTTTCCGGGAAGCGGGCGTGCGCTGACAGGGCGCACCCGACGAGCGCTTGGGTGAATCCTCAGGGTGACGAGACGATTCGAGGAGCAAGTGCCCATGCCCGGAACATTAACCTGTGGACGACGACGTAATCTCGAAGAGTGAAGAAAAAATGAGCCGTTCCCGAACGAAGCTATCCGGCGATTCGAGACTTGCGATTGCAGCATCGTCGGATTTGAAAAACGGGCGACTGAGAATGCCCAGCTTCCTGGCCGTCGGACCGCCGCGCACTGGCACAACCTGGCTCGACCGCGTGCTAAGAGGGCATGTCGGCTTGCCGGCCGGGATCAAAGAAACCCAGTTCTTTGTGTGGCGCTACCACTTAGGCATCGAGTGGTACGCCGCCCACTTCCGCGATTGCCCGCCAAGTCTCCCTGTGGGCGAGGTCGCCCCGACCTATTTCGGGTCGGTCCAGGCGCGGCAGAGAATCGCCCTTCATATCCCTCGATGCAAAATAATCTGCACGCTGCGCGATCCCGTGGAGCGGCTCTACTCGAACTACAAGATGTGGCGTAAAATCGGAGTGATCAAAGCACCGTTCGAGACCGTCGCGCTGACTCACAAGGAACTGCTCTCACATAACCAGTACGCCTCTCACATCAAGGCATGGCGCGAAATGTTCGGCGTTGAAAACACTTTTACCGTGATTCATGAGGACTCGCGCGCGGATCGGCAGGACTATATCAACCGGATATCCGAATTCATCGGAATCCCGCGCATCGATCTGCGCACGGTTACGAACGAGTCGGAGCGGTTACTCAATGTGACTCATGCGCCGAAGAGCCGCAGACTCGCTCGGAGCGCAATGCGGGTTCGCGACGAGCTGGAACGGTTTAGGCTCCATAGGTTGGCCCGGGTGTGCGCGCCGGTTTTCGAGTTTTGCATGGGGCGCGGCGAGGAATTCAAGCCGATCGACCCCGAATTTGCGGCACGGCTGCGAGAGCACTTGCGTCCTGAAGTCGAACAGTTGGAAGAACTGTTGCAGCGTGATCTCTCGATTTGGAAACAGACGGACGCGTCTCATCCGGTCTCTCGACGCGCCGGCCAGTAGGCCACCGTTTCTGTGCCATTATTCGGCGAACGACCGCCGCAACAATAGCGACCAGCCGTTGTCGACGCGCGCCCTGAGGTGACGGACGCTCAACTGGCGGCGGCGCGGGGACCGGGCGGCTGGAATTCGCGCTCCAACCGCTCAATATCGTTTGCCGAAAGGCTGAAATATTTCGCCTCGGGATTGTGGAACACGAGCGCCGAGACCGAGCTTTCCGGATCCATCATGTAGCCATCGGTCAGATGAACCCCGATCCCGGCCCCTTCGACTTCCAATAGCCTGAACAACTGTGCCTGGTCCTCCAGCCGCGGGCATGCTGGATAGCCGAACGAATAGCGTTTGCCGTGATAATGCGCCTGATGCAGATCCTTCATCGCCAGCCCCGGCGGATCGCCGATGCCCCACATCTGGCGAATCTTCAGATGCAGCAGTTCGGCGAAGGCCTCGGCGCCCTCGAGCGCGAGCACCTGCAGAATATGCGAGCGCAGATATTCACCCTGTTCCTTCCATTCCTCGGCGAGGGCGCGAACGCCGTCGCCGATACTGGTGACGAACATCGCCAGGTAGTCCGTCCGGCCCGACGATTGCCCTGTGAGATAGTCCGCGAGGCATAGACCGGGGTCGTCGGACTGGCGGCCGAAGGTAAAAGTTTCGATCACGCGCTTCTGGTCCTGCGCGTAAACCATCACGGTGCGATCGCCGTCGGAATGGACAGGAAAGAAGCGGTAGACCGCGCGCGCCGCAATATTGGGCCGTGCCAGCATCTCTTCTTCGACGGCGTCGACCGCCGCGTGTAGTTCCCGCGCCTTGGGATCGCCGGCCGCGAGCGCATGCTCGTAGTTGCGAAAGCCGAGATGGCGCGTGAACAGCATCACAGGGTTGATATGGCGAAACACTTCCTCGAGGTCGTAGTCATGTAGGGCGTGCAATTTGAGATCGGGCGGCTCCGGTATCGGCCCGTTGTAATGCAGGGCGGGTCCGCGCCGTTCGATTCTGGGTTTTACGTCCGACGTCTTGGCGGCCGCGCGCAACAACTTCTCGGTCTGTTCGTCGAGCGCGGCCTTGAGCGCCTCGCGCCGTTGCGGATCCATCACCTGGTTGGCGAGGCCGAGACCCGACATCGCATCGTTGGCGTAGGCGACCAGACCACCGTATTCGGGGGCGATCTTGATGCGCGTGAAACGTGACGAGAGTGCGGCGCCGCCGACCAGGATGGGGCAGCGAATACCGGCCGTCTTCAGGTCCTGCGCGGTCGCTACCATCATCTGCGCGGACTTGACCAGCAGGCCCGAGAGCCCGATCGCGTCGGGATGATGCTTTTCATGGGCCTTGATCAATTCCTCGGGCAGCACCTTGATGCCGAGGTTGACCACGCGGTAGCCGTTGTTGCTCAGGATGATATCGACGAGGTTCTTGCCGATGTCGTGAACGTCGCCCTTGACGGTGGCGAGCAAGATAGTGCCCTTGTTGAGGCTCTCGCTCTTCTCCATATGCGGTTCGAGATGCGCGACCGCGGCCTTCATCGCTTCGGCCGATTGGAGTACTTCGGCGACGATCATCTGGTTGGCGTTGAAGAGCCGCCCGACCTCGTCCATCCCCTTCATCAAGGGGCCGTTGATAATTTCGAGCGGTCCACGCATTGCGAGCGCTTTGTCGAGGTCGGTGATGAGACCGTCGCGGGAGCCTTCGAGGATGTAGAGCGCTAGGCGTTCGTCGAGCGGCAGAGATTTGCGCTGTTCGTTGGTCTTGGTGCTTTTGCGCTCGCGGAAGTGAGCGGCGAAGGCGGCAATCGGATCGTCGCCGCGCCACCAGATGAGGTCCTCGGCGAGGCGGCGCTCCTCCTCCGGTATCGAAGGGTAACGCTGGAGCTTCTCCGAGTTGACGATCGCCAAGTCAAGACCGGCCTGCACGCAATGGTAGAGCATCACCGAGTTCAGCACTTCGCGGCCGGCGTCGGGCAATCCGAACGAGACGTTGGAAACGCCGAGGATGGTTTTGCAGCGCGGCAGCGCCGCTTTAACCATGCGAATTCCCTCGATGGTCTCGACGGCGGAGCCGATATAGTTGCGGTCGCCGGTGCCGACCGGAAATACCAGTAGGTCGAAGATGATGTCCTCGGGCGCAACGCCGTATTTTTCGGTGAGCAACTGGCAGGAACGCTCGGCGATGTGAAGTTTGCGATCGCGCGTAATTGCCTGCGCCTGCTGCTTGTCCTCGTCGATACAGCCGACCACCAGGGCGGCGCCGAAGCGCTTGCTCAGCTCCAACACCCGCGCCAGCCGCTCGGCCTGTTCGCCGTCTTCCAGGTTGATCGAATTGATGATCGACTTGCCCTGCGTGCGCTTGAGCGATTCTTCGATCACCCGGTGATCGGTGGAGTCGATCATCAGCGGCACTTTGACCTT
>JBOHWJ010000264.1:0-1812 GCA_050736495.1 Binataceae bacterium (SeqCode)
TAGGAAAAGCTCGCCGAGACGCCGGCTTCCAGGGCCTTGGGCTCGAGCGCCGCCTTGGCGACGCGGTCAACGATTTGCGCGGAGATTTGGGCCGCCGCCTGGCTCGCGAGTTTGTCCGCGAGTTCCAACAGGCGCCCATCCGCGATGGCTTGTCGCAAGGCCGCGTTGTCAACCGTTAGTGTGAGTTTGCCGACTTCATTGTTAGCCATGAGAGACCCCTTTTGTCGCTATATGTCTCTAAATATATCTGAACGTCTCTATACGTAGCAGATAAATGTTTTATCCGATAGAGCGCGCAGCACAATTTGATCAACGTTTTCGTTTGCGCGGAGCTTTCCCATGCGTAGCCGGCTTGCTAAGAGGATCGTAGAGACTGTGATTCGGCCGCATAGCAATCAGGAAGCGCCAGCAACATCCGGCGTACGATCGTCGCGTGTTTGGCAGGTTCGCATTCGTGGAACCGGACGTGGTCAAGGAGGCCAAGATGATCGAGATAGGGGTTTTTCAAAACGGAGCCAGCGACCTGCCGACGGTCACCACGCCCGACGGTATCGTCGTCAATGACGGCAACTTGACCGAAGTCCACGAAGGCAGCCAGCGCACGCTGATAAACCAAGTTCGGCAGGGGATTCTGGCCGACCAGCTCGGCTTCAACTATTTCTTCATGACCGAGCATCATTTTCAGCCCGAGGGAGCGGAGTTCAGTCCCAGCCCATTGCTGGCTGAAACCGCGATTGCCGCACGCACACGGCGCATCCGCCTCGGCCAGGCCGCCAACATTCTGCCGTGGTGGCATCCGATTCGGATTGCCGAGCAGGCCGCGATGCTCGACATTATCAGCGGCGGGCGGCTCGAATTCGGCATCGGGCGCGGTTATCAGCCGCGCGAGGCGGAAGTTTTCGGCTGGCCGTTCTCGACTATCCAGGACCAGGAGCGCAATCGCGCTTACTACCAGGAGGCCTACGACATCATCATCAAGGCGTGGACCGAGCCCTCGTTTTTCCATCAGGGCCAATTCTTCACGATACCGCCGGTCTTCACCCGCTGGAACCACAAACAGACCATCGCCTATTTCAAGAGTGGCAAGGCCGGCCGCAGCCTTGACGAAGTACTCAAGATCGGCGGCCCCGACCCCTACGGCGGTCCCAACCCGGTGACGCAGAGCGCGACCTTACTGCGCGAATTACAGGTATTCCCGCAGCCGATCCAACGGCCCCATCCGCAAATCTGGGAGCCGCTCACGACTGAACGCTCGATTCGCTGGGCGGCGGAGCGCGGCGTCAATGGCTATTTCATCGTCGAACCCAATTCGCGCCTGCGCAAGAATATCGAACTCTATTACGAGGTCTCGGAGAAAGACGGCTGGCCCGACCGGCTCAACCGCGGCCGTTTCAAATTCGGATGGGACGCCGAGCGGCGGCGCGGTATCGTCACCGCGCGTTATATCCACATGGTATTGCCGGGGCAGAACCGCGAACGCGAACTCAAGCGTTTTCACGACGCGCTTGAACTCCAATGGGATTACTATGGGCCGTTCGGTTTTGCGGCGGTGCTCGCCGACGCCGACGAGCCGATGTTCGACATCAGCAAGAAGGTCAACGCCGATACGCTGTTGCAAAAGGAAATCGCGCTGTTCGGTACGCCGGCGGAAGTCGCCGCCGCGATCATCAAGGTGAAGGAGTACTGCGGCTACGATGATTTCATGTTCCACACCTGGTTCGAGACCGGCGGCTTTGAGGGGCGCGAGGTCGAAGACCAGATGCAGTATTTCGCCGAAGAGGTAAAGCCGATGCTGGCGCGCGCATGCGGCGG
>JBOHWJ010000265.1:0-3034 GCA_050736495.1 Binataceae bacterium (SeqCode)
TTCAATGTGGCCGCGCTCCGATGAGCGCGGAATCCGACGCAAATCGCATCCTGAATTCAAGCGTCTCCTCTATGGCGGCGATGAACTCGCCGCGATAGGCGGACCCGACCTCGCCAAGAGCGCCAAGCTGCCTGAAAGCCCTGCCGCCTGGAGAGAGGCGCGCCGTCGGGCCAACCTCCCGGAAAGGGCGCGTCATGAGGTTGCGTCGCTGCGGTTTGCCGAAGCGCATCCGGCCCTCGCATCTGCTAACAACCCCGAGCTGGTTTTGTGGCTGATAGGGACTCACCACGGCTACGGACGACCATTCTTTCCCCCGCCTGAATGGGAGTGGCCGCGCGAGGGAGACACTTTCGAAACTGATCTCGGCGACGGACGGATCGTCGCCAAGCCAGCACGTTCATTGGCGGACTTAACCGCAGCGTGGATCGATCTCTCAGACAAACTGACGCGCCTTTATGGTGCCTGGGAGCTCGCGCGGCTTGAAGCTATGCTGCGCCTCGCCGACCACCGCCGCTCCGAAGTCGAACAGGAATAGGACACGAAATGAGACTCCTGGATCCGCCGGGCGATACGCTGACTCTTCCTATGCCGGGTCTCGAACCCGACAACCTCTTGGGGTTTATGGCATTGCTGGGGCTCTTGCGCACGCTCGAAGCTGCACGGCCGAATTGGGAGCCACGTGCCTCATGGAAAGGCACCCCGTGGACAGCGCAGTTACACCTCGCCGCGTTTCCCGAGCCGATGCAGGTCGCTCAGGCTGCGATCGAAGGAATCGCAACGCTGCTTGAGCGTTTCGACATTGATAAACGCAAGAATGTTGACTTTGCACCCGAGGAATATCGTACCTACGCCAAGCGCATGCGAAGGGAACGCGTTGAGGCCTCCCTGGCCTCCGCATTGACAGCCGAGTGGCCTCAGAACCGAAAGGCGGACAGGAGTCTTTCCGCGGCACCACTGGTCATGATGTTCGGCCAGGGACATCAGAATTTTCTCGACCGATTGATTGACGTGCCCAGCGGCGCGCTCCCAAACCGCCTCCGCAAGCTCAAATCGCCTCCCGATCTTGCCGACCCTGCCAAAATAGCCCAGACATTGTTCCAACCTTGGCGGCACGAGGATGATGCGGACGGATTTCGATGGGATCCAGAAGACGATCAGCGCTATGCGCTACGGTATGACGACCCCAGCCTCTCCGGGGCAGCGCCGACGGTGGTCGGCGCGAACCGCCTCGCAGCCATCGGATTTCTGTCTTTCGCGATAGCGCCACGCGCGAAGCGAATGAAGGCTGTTGGAGCTATCCGCGACGATGGCGAATGGCTCTTCGTCTGGCCAATCTGGTTGCCGCGATTTTCTAGGGTGGGCATTGAAGCGCTGCTTGCCCATTCCGATCTACTGAGTGGAGAGCGCAGCAGACTGCAACTCCTCGGTGTGGCTGAGATTTTCCGCGCGCGCCGCGTATCAAACGGCAAGTTTATGAATGTGGCGCGGGCGCGGCCCGTGGAGGGCTGAGAATAGTCCGTGTGAAACAGGGTAGCGTTCAGTCACGCGACCCTTCGCGGTCACTTGCTCCCTCTGGTGGCTAGCAGTTCGCGAGACTGCAGGCCGCTATCTCTGCTCCTTGTGTCTTAACGGCGCTGGCCGGACCAAAAGTGCTTGGAAGACTTTCCCTGCCATCAACCGCAAGCAAGCCAGAAATCCCATAACCGGGAGCACCACGCAAGACAATCGCTCGCGCGGGCGCTCCAGAGGTGCGCCGCCGGCGAATGTACGAAGCAAGAGTGCCCCAGAGCGCGGCCGCGATCATTACAGCGCTTAAAATAAATTATGCAATTCCATAATTATCTCTTACAGACATTTAGCGGGTAGGTCGCTCGACAGCCGGCGTTCGGAAGGCCAGGAGATTCCAATGAAGAAAGCATTTTACCGTCAAGCGTTCACTCTCCTGATCGTCAGCATAGCGATACATGCAGCGCCTCGGCGGAAGGAGATGGTCATGAATCGGTCGCGACCCGCCATCAGGTACGAGATGAATCGCAGCTTGGTCGCGATGTCGCTGCGTCTCTGGCTCAGGCTGTTTGTGCTGTGGATGCTCGTCTGGGCGGCGTCTGATCTCTTCTTTGTCTGGTATTGGACCGGTCGCCTCCGGTCCGGGCGCCCACGAGTATTTCGGGCGCTGGTTTCTCGCCTGGCTCTTCACGCAGAAGCTTCCGCTCTACTTCCTTTCGCTGCCGTATCGAAACGGCCGCTACACCATCGGGAGCATGTACGCTTTCCTGAATTGGCGGTTCTACCTGGGATGGGGCAGGCTGACCTTCAACGCATACGGATTGAGAGCGAGAACTTTCAGCAAAGCGACCGGCTGATTGCCGCCGGCGACTCCGTGAACTCACCACGAGGCGCCTACACGACGCCGAAGATGATCGCTCTTGAGCGCGAACATTGAACTGATGCGCGCGGACGAGGATCGGGCAGCCGCTATAGGAAGTTCGGATCAGGTTCGCCGATGGGCGAGCCAGCGCAACTTGCCGCCTGATCAGACCGCTGTCGCCGAACTCACGCTTGCGTCCACCGACTGGGTCACGGCAATCGAAGGGCGGGCGAGCGCTACGAAGACCACGACCGTCGGCGCAATACGCGCATTCGCGGAAGATCAGGGCTACGCCGTCTATGGATTCGCGCCAACCACCCGCGCGGTCGAGTCGCTTTCAGAAGCAGGCGTTGCCGCCAGAACAATCGCCAGTTTTCCGGCAAGCCAATCGGTTGTAACTCGGGCGAAGCAAATCTGGATCATCGACGAGTCGAGCCTGCTCCCCACCCGGCAGGTTAATCAACTTCTCTACAAAGCGCGGGAGCAAAGCGTACAACGGATCGTCTTTGTGGGCGACCAGCGCCAGCATCATGCGATCGAAGCGGGACGGCTCATCAGGGTGGGCCGTCCCGCTTCGTGAAAAAAGCGGTGGCGCTCGCTGCACTCGCACGGGGCGCCACCCGCTCGCGCCGGACGCTTCGCTTGGCACGCCGTGCAGCGTTCCAC
>JBOHWJ010000266.1:0-2180 GCA_050736495.1 Binataceae bacterium (SeqCode)
GGGCAATTCCACGGCAACCGAGAGGAGTCGATGAGCGAGTACACGGTAAAACACAGGGTCGCGATCGTTGGGGTCTGCGAGACCTAGAAGAACAAACGCGCGCAAGCGCCGGTGAGCGAGTTTCGGCTCGCATGCGAGGCGATTATCAAGGCCGCCGATGACGCCGGTATCGACGTGCGCGATATCGACGGCATTTCCGCCTACGCCAACGACCGCAATGAGGCCTCCCGCCTGGCCACGGCGCTGGGCCTGAAGCACCTGGCGTTCGCCGGGATGGTATGGGGCGGTGGCGGTGGCGGCGGTTCGGCCGCGGTCGGTAACGCCGCGGCGGCAGTGGCGGCGGGCTACTCGAAATATTGCGTGGTCTTCCGCGCGTTGGCGCAAGGCCAGTTCGGCCGCTTCGGACAGGCGCCGGTCAGCGACCATGTCTCCGGCGGGGCCGCCTATACCGCGCCCTATGGACTTTATGTTCCCGCACAATGGGTGGCGCTGCGCACACGCCGTTTCATGCATCAGTACGGCATCAACCAGGAGCCGCTCGCGGCGGTCGCGCTCGCCGATTACTATCACGCGCAGTTCAACCCGCGCGCCGTGATGTACGGTCATCCGCTGACGCGCGAGCAATACGACAAGTCACGCTGGATCGCGGAACCGTTCCATCTCTACGACTGCTGCATGGAGAACGATGGCGCCGCGGCGTTGATTGTCACCACCGCGGACCGTGCGCGCAACGCCAGGAAAAAGCCCGCCTACGTTATGGCGGCGGCGCAAGGGTCGAATTATCGTCATAATGCCGCCGTCGAAAATTCTGCCGACTATGCGTCGTCGAACTTCAAGACGCTCGCGCCGCGCCTGTTCGAGATGGCGGGAATCACCGCCAAAGACGTTGACTGCGCGCAAATGTATGAGCATTTCAGCGGCGCCGTCATGATCAGTCTGGCCGAACACGGCTTTTGCAAGCCAGAAGAAATAATGGAGTTTGTCACCTTCGAGAATATAATTGCGCCCAAGGGCAAACTCCCGGTCAACACCAGCGGCGGCAATATCGCCGAATGCTACATGCATGGGCTCGAACTGGTGAACGAAGCGGTGCGCCAGGTGCGCGGCGATTCCACCTGCCAGGTGCCCGATTGCAAAATTTCGCTGGTCGCGTCGGGTCCGATGGTATCGCCGGTGAGCGACCTGATCGTCCATAGCATCTGAGCGGAGGCGCGCGATGGAGACCGAGAAGAAATACTATCTGCCCGAAGGTTTACCGACGCCGCGCGCGCAGCGCGACGGCCTCGACAAGGAATTCTGGGACGCGACGCGGCGCCACGAACTGGTCGTGCAGCGTTGTAATTCGTGCAAGGCCTGCCAATGGGGTCCGGAGTCGATTTGCCACAAGTGCCATTCGTTCGATCTGGGCTGGCATAAGGTTTCAGGACGGGGCCGTCTTTATAGCTGGGTGCGATGCTGGAATCCGGTTCATCCGGCGCTCAAAACGGCGTGCCCATACATTGTTGCGGTAGTCGAGCTGCCCGACGCCGGTAACGTCCGCATGGTCGGCAATCTGATCGGCGATCCGATCCAGAATCCGCCGTTCGATACGGAGGTCGAAGCGGTCTTCGAGGATCATCCCGGCGCCACGCTGGTCCAATGGCGGGTCGCGCGCGGATGAGACACGCACCGGCTTCCGCGCGACCGCGAACATAGCGATATTCGCCATCCGGAGTGCCCTGTCGGCGGATGCTTTTTTAGCGTCCGCTGACGGGCGTATGCTGGAAACTTGTTGAAGGAGGTTCCGGTAATGGCTTCGGCGGCGCTTTCACCATCCGAGCTTTACGAGCGCGACTACTACACGTGGTTGATCGAGCAGGCGCGCGCTATTCGGCAGCGTCGCGTCGAAGACCTGGATTGGACGAATCTGGCCGAGGAGATCGAGGACCTGGGCAAAAGCGAAAAGCGTGAACTCCGCAGCCAACTCGTCCGGCTAATCGCTCATCTTCTGAAGTTCGCCTATGCGACTGACCAAGCGTTCGAGTCCAACCGGCGCGGTTGGGAATTGACCATCCGGAGTGCCCGCTTCGATGTAGGGACGCTGCTGGAGGAAAGTCCGGGGCTTCGCGACAAACTCGAGGAAATCTTCCCGGCCGCCTACCAGCGCGCACGTCTCGATGCCCTCAAGGCCACTCGTCTTC
>JBOHWJ010000267.1:0-2710 GCA_050736495.1 Binataceae bacterium (SeqCode)
CAGTTACGGCGTGCACCCCTTGCTCACCCCCGCTATCGAGTCCACCGACCGAATGCTCGCGCTGGTCGAGGAGACACTGTTGACACGAGGCTGCCTAAAAACGGGCGATGGAGTTGTCGTTATGGCGGGACAACCCGTTGCCCACCCAGGCAGCACCAATCTCCTGAAGCTGCATCGCGTAGGCGAGGGGCAAAACCGAAAGACGAGCGCGTGATGGGCGTGCTCATGCCGGACCCTCTATGGGGCGGCTGAGAATGCCCGCATTGAAGGATTTGATTTGGAACATCCGCTCTGCCGGTCGCAGACTCAAGAAATAAGCAAAAGAAACATCAGCCACAAAAGGTTACCCCGACGCGCGCCCAGTGCGGAAATGTTTGCTCTTGATGCGCCGCTCAAAACTTCGGCGCACATCTATGCTATGGTTGATAACCTCACATTTTTCGATTGAAGGTCCGAGCGGATTCCCTGGGGTGAGGACAACCGTGTATAGTGGCAGCACGCATAAGCGTGGGAGCTTAACAACTCACCGCACTCCTTACATGACATGTCATCAGGGACGATGCAGGCATTGCCGGTTGAGTCTGTCAGTGCCGCCAAAGGCATGTCGCAAGGGAATAAAAGATAATGGATTCACTTGCTAATGATTACGCCGCCGGCACCTTGAGCGCGCCTGAGCCGCCCTGTCTGTCGCTCTACCAACCGACCCATCGCCACCATCCGGATAACCAGCAGGACCCGATCCGGTTTCGCAATCTCCTGAAAACGCTGGAGGAGTCGTTGCGGCAGAAATATTCCACGCGCGATATTCGATCGCTCCTCGAGCCATTTCAGAGATTGGCCGGCGATCACGACTTCTGGAATCACACTCTTGACGGGCTGGCCGTGCTGGGTGCCTCCGGCCTGTTCCGCGTTTACAGGCTGCAGCGGCCGACTCCCGAACTGGCCATCGTGGCCGACAGCTTCCACCTCAAACCTCTGATACGCATTCTTCAGTCAGCGGACCGCTACCAGGTCCTTGGGTTAAGCCGGCAGAAGATCATATTCTTCGAAGGCAATCGCGACGCCCTTGACGAAGTAGAGTTGTTGACCGCCGTACCTCGGACGATCACCGAGGCGTTGGGAGAGGATTCGACAAAATCTAACCTGTCGGTCTGGACCTCCTCCGCTGGCACTGAGGGAGTGCGCTATGGCCAAGGTTCGAAATCCGAACTGGTGGACATTGACACGGAGCGATTCTTCCGCGCTGTCGACCGTGCAATCCTGGAACACTACTCGCGGCCATCGGGGCTGCCCTTGATGTTAGCGGCGCTGCCGGAAAACCACAGCTTCTTCCATCGAATAAGCCACAACCCATTTCTAATGCCCGAAGGCATTGATACCTATCCCGATGCCCTGACGACTGAGGCGCTGCGCGACCGCGCCTGGCAGGTTGCAGGGCCGTATTATCTTGCACGCTTGGCCGGGCTGGTCGAGATGTTCGGAACGGCACGAGCCCAGGGGCGTGGCGACAGCGACCTGGCGCCGACCGCCAGAAGTGCTGTGACCGGCAAAGTGGCGACGCTGCTCATCGAAGCCGAGCGCCGCGTTCCCGGACGCATTGACGCCGCGACCGGTGAGATAGAGTTCGACGACCTCGCGAACCCTGTGGTTGACGACCTGCTCGACGATCTTGGGGAGTTGGTCCTGAAGAATGGCGGTCAAATCGTAATTGTTCCGGCTGACCGGATGCCGACGCAGACAGGAATTGCGGCGATATATCGATTTTGACGGCTGGCGGTGCGCAGGCGAACTGTCGCGTGACGAAGGTTTTGCGCCGATATGGATGGTGTGATCGACAGCACACGTGATCTCATTGATTAGTGAGTTCTATCCGGCGGACACGAAGACGTAGCAGTTCTCGCGACAATAAAATCGGTGGCAGACCCACGAAGGCCGCCCATGGTGACATTCCGCGCATGGCGGTCTTGTACGCCTGGGCGCGGCCGCCGCTCTCCGCGTTGAGATCCAGCGCCACATTTTATGAAGCTGTGAGTCTCCTTACGAGACTGTGAGATCGCTGAGTTCCTCAAAAATCTCGGTGGCGATCGTTTTGCCCGCGACCGCGTGTACGATGCGAGTGCTTTCGCGATCGGGCGGCCATTGTGGGCTTTGGTGCGCCGATCGCCAAGCCTCAACGCTGTCCCATCTGGCGACGCCCGCGAATTCCAATGGAACCTCCTTGGATTGCATAAGAAGGCTGCCATGCGAGCCCTTAAAAACACGACGAATCGCGACGGTACCGGTTTCCCACGCCCGGCGGAAGGCATTTTCTCCGCCCGGCTTGACACGCCATCGATACATTACACGTATCATCAAACGTTCTCCTCCATCAGAAATAGACACGCGGCAAACGGGCTCCTGTTCACTATGGTTGCCCAACCGCCTTGCCGAGTCGAGTGAAGCCGTCAATTGAAAGCTGACCCACTCATACGTTGAGTGCTCCGTAGTGAAGGGTCTCAGGCTGTCGGTTGAGAATGCGGCTGCGAAAGCGGGAGGATCACACCCCTTTGGTTGCGCTCGCCAGTCCCCTTTGAAATTACCTCACAGGTAATCGACTTTTGGCCTTCGCTGCTTATTGATCTGAGCTGATGGAGAAAATCCTAATCAGCCGGGGCCGCAACCAAAGGAGTCGAGAAATGACCAGCGTCACTGACTTTATCGATCGCTACGT
>JBOHWJ010000268.1:0-7671 GCA_050736495.1 Binataceae bacterium (SeqCode)
GGGAACAATTACTGGATTAGCTATCCCACGATCGCTTTGGATAGCGACCTTGACATTTACCTGGGCAGCACGTGGTTCACGGCCGGCATCTATCCGTCGACAGTCTGGGATATGTATCATGGGCTTAATCCGCTGCTATTTGAAGGTCAGAATAACATCGAGCAATCGTCTGGTGAGTACACCGGAAATCCCAATGACTCTCCCCAAAGATGGGGCGACTATAACACGATGGCCTTTGACCCCAATGCCACGGGGCCCAGTAAAGAGGGTAGCTTTTGGCAGATCGAGGAGATCAGCAAGGGTGGCGCTGACGAATCGACCATGTGGGCAGCGCTCGCCGACCCATTGCCATTTTTCGTCGGCTCCAACTTCGCGGAATCCGAATGCTCGGCCGGCATCGGCTACAATTGTACGGTGACCATCAACGCCCCCTCGAATGTGCAGAATGGCGATGTGCTGCTGGTATCGTTAGGCATGGGGGAGTCCGCGGGCAGCCATCTGCCGAAGCTTCCGGCGGGATGGAGTCTATTGCCCGCTTCCAATCTGTCCGGAGCGCAGCGAATCTTCTCACACGATTCGTGCAGCCGGTACTTCGCTTCCTGGCTTGTCGCGCACGTCTACGGCAGCACCTCGGGCGACCCGGCAGCTATAAGTTCACCCACTTCGATTCTGGCGACGCCGATAGCTGCAACGGCTTAACGTACAGTTCAGAGTTGTGGGGCTTCATGGTTGATTATCGGGGTGCGAATCAGAATCTGAATAACTACACGGCCTGGGCTTTACCCAGGACTTCGACAGCAACTCCTTTTCCATGCCACCCTCTGGATACAATCTAATGCCGCCGGGTGAGAGCCAATTTCTAGCCATCATCAGCGGTGACGTGGGCTTCGAAACCCCGGAGGGCTCGGAGCCTAACGGGGTTATACTCACCGCTCCCGCGGGCAGCCCTGCCTTGACTCCGCAGACACCGCTCACACCCACAACCGACGTCCCATTTCTGGCTGCGGATGCGCCAGTGCCTGCCGGCGGTGGTCAAACCTACGGCCCCTATTCGATCACATTCTCGCTCAGCGGCGGCGGCACGGAACCCTGCGGCAGGAACTCGGGATGGCTGTGGCTCGGATGGGGCGTGTCGCTCCCGGAGTAAATGCGCAAGCTGAGGTCTGCGGACGGCGACAATGGTCCAAGGACACTGATTTTGCGCGTGGACAACCTTCAGACCGCGCGTTCGGTTGCGCCGCTCAGGGCGAGGGCGCGACGCGTTCAACCAGGATACGCGAGCCGTTGCTATCGACCTGTGCCGACACCGCGATCGGTTTGAGGCAGGCGCGCTGCGACGCCGCCATTTTATCGAAGCGCCCCTGCCGCAGCACGATATATCGCGGCGCCGCCGGATCGTTCTTGCAGCTAAAGTGGAAGACCTCCGGCAGTGGCCGCGGCGAATAGAAATCCAGATCACAATCGCCCAGCCCGATATGGCCAACCGTCGCACCGGGCGGAACCAGTTGTGCCACCTCGCGCGCGAATCCCCTGAGCGTTTCATGCTCGGCCAACGCCGGATTCATCACGCCGAACCAGAATAGCGCGCCGGCTGCGGCGACCACCAACACTCCCCATACCTGTAATCGCGCGCGCATCCGCCCAACCGCATACAGCGTCAACGCCGGCCCCACAATGAAGGCGGCGATCCATAGCATCAGCGTTGGCGCGCGCCGCGCCGCCATCGCGCCGAAAATCCCGAGGAATTCGCGGTCGGTCGGATGGAGATGAACCGGCAGGGACGCGGGGAGGCCGCCGACTATCAGCGCCAATGCCGCCAGCGCCAACAACAGCGCGCCCACGGCGATAACCGCGCTGCCCGCATTGAACCAGCCGATCATCGCGCGGCCCTCCGGCGGCGAACCGATGGCGTGGTCGATAGTGCATCCGGCCAGCGCCGCCAGCGGCACAAACGCGGGCAGGATATAGACCAGGCACTTGCCCTCCGACGACGAGAAAAACACGAAAATCGCGGCGAACCAGCAAAGCGTGTAAACTATCGGCGCGGACAGCCGCCGTCCCTTGCGCGGCCACAGCCACACCGCCGCCGCCGGCAGGTAGAGCGACCACGGAATGAAGCCCTTCAATGTTTGCGGGACGAAATAGTAAAAAGGGTGCGCGCAGTAGCCGGCGCCCCCGGCGTCGGTCGGAAGGAAGCGGTGCCACAGGTTCATCCCCAACTGCCATGCGAGGAACTTGTCGCCGCCGACCCAAAAGGCTGCAATGAACCAGGCCACGCCGACCGCGATCGCGGCGACGAACGACACGATCAGATCGACGCGGAAGAGTTCCCAAAAGCGCCTGCGCACGATCATGTAGACCGCGATCACGAGTCCGGGCAGCAGGCCGATCACGCTCTTGGCGAGAATCCCCAACGCCATCATCAACGCCGCGATGGCGAGATAGAGCATGCGGCGCGGATGCGGCAACAGCGGCGAGTCGTGCGCCGCCACGCCCGTCCCGCCGGCCAGCATGCTGTGCGTGCCCGCGTTGGCGCCGCCGCCGGTCCGTCCGCGCGAAACCGCGCGTTCGAGGCATACCGCCGCGGCGGTGATGAACAGCGCCAGCATCGAATCCATCCGCGGCTGGCGCGCCGCGTCCGTGAAGAAATGACACAGTAGCAGCGCCGCCGCCGCCCACACTCCCGCGCGTCGGCTGACGCTGGCACCGAGCCACGCGAAGATGACCGCGCAGGTGGCGGCAGCCGCAACCATCGAGGGCAGGCGCAGCGCCAATTCGGTCCATCCGAACGCGCGCACGCATAGCGCCGCCGTCCACCAGTAAAGCGGCGGCACGTGCACCATCGGACCGGGCAGGAAACGCGGCAGGATGATATTTCCCGCCAGCACGTCGCGCACCGCGCCCGACTCGCATACGCCCAACTCCTTGGTGAAGGGCGCGGCCGGGGCCAGCGCGAAAAGAAAGGCGAGCGTTATGGCGAAAACCGCCGCCGATTCGAACCAAAGCCGTTTAGCCACGCCGCTGTTGCTCACACACTGCCCGCGTCATTTTCTTCCGCATTCAAGCCGAAAGCCCGTGCGAAGGCGAGACGGGAACGCAGCCGATTTGGCGGTTCCGGCCATAGCCGCGCTTAACCCAAGAAGCCAGCTAGCGGATACGTATGCTGGATGATCTAGGGGAAGCTTGAGATGATGAAATTCGGACGCCACACGCGCATCGACTATAAGTTGCGCGCCAACGCGATCAGCGAGACCCCGACCGGCATGCGCGCGAAGCGCAGCACGTGGCGTTCGCCCGAAAATACGCGCCGCAATAGCGCGTTGGCGGGCGCTGGCGGCATGCTGAGATCCGCGTTGTCGCCGAGCGCGAGCAAGCGCCGGAACCAGCGCACGCCCGCAATTATCGGAAACAGGACAAAATTGAAGTAGCTCTGGTAGCACACCGTGAAGCCCGCGCCGCTCAGCAGCGCGTTCAATGCGCGCGCCCGATAACGGCGCCGATGGTGATGCGCCACGTCGTGTCCGCTCCACAGCCATTGCAGCGCGGGCACCGTCAGCAGGAGCCATCCGCCCGGCTTGAGCCGCGCGCGCAGGGCCGCGAGTGCTCCGGCGTCATCCTCGATATGCTCCAGCACGTCGGTCATCAACACCAGGTCAAAGCGGCGGTCGCCGAACGGTATCCGATCGGGCAGCCATCCCCGCGCGAGTTCGACGCCGCCATCGCGCGCGGCCGAAAACTCGCACGCGCTTTCATCAGCATCCATCGCATAGAGCCGCCCATGGCGCGTGAGCATCGCGAAATTCCCACCAGTGCCGCATCCGGGTTCCAAAATCTCGGCGTCCGCCGGCAGCGAAAGGCCGGCGATTAACTGCTCGCAGATGGCGCGGCGCGAGGCGAACCACCAATGAGTGTCTTCGACTTCGGCCATGCGCGGATACAGTGCGGGATCCATCGGCGCGCGGCTATTCCTCGTCGAAGCCGATTTGATCGCGCACGAGGTAGAGCGGCCGTCCTTTTACTTCGTTATAAACGCGCGCCAGGTACTCGCCGACAATTCCCAGCGTGATTAGCTGCACGCCGCCGAAAAACAGCACCACCACCATCAACGAGGCATAGCCGGGTACGTCGATGCCCAGCACGAGTTTGTAGACCAGCAGGAAAATCGCATAGAAAAACGCCAAGGCGGAAATGATGGCGCCGATGTAACTCCAGATTTTGAGCGGCAGCGAACTGAACGAGGTGACCGCGTCGAGCGCAAAATTCCACAGCCGCCAGTAGCTCCACTTGGTCTCGCCCTCGTGGCGTCCTTCGCGCTCGAAGACTACGGCGGTCTGGCGAAACCCAACCCATGCGAACAGACCCTTCATGAAGCGCGAACGTTCGGGCAGCTTGACCAGAACGTCCACCACGCGGCGGTCGAGCAGCCGGAAATCGCCGGTGTCATGCGGAATCGGAATGTCGGTGATGCGATCGAAAACGCGGTAGAAGTAACGCGCGGTGAGCCGTTTGAACCAGCTTTCGCCGCCGCGGCGGCTGCGCGTGGCATAGACCACATCGTAACCATCGCGCCACTTCGCCACCATCTGCTCGATCAGTTCGGGCGGATCCTGGAGGTCCGCGTCGATCGGTACAACCGCCGCGCCACGGGCATAATCGAAGCCCGCGCTGAGCGCGACATCCTTGCCGAAATTGCGTGAGAGACTCAGTACCTTGAGGGCCGTGATACGCTCGCGCAACTCGAGCAGGCGCGCAAGGCTGTCATCGGTGCTGCCATCGTCCACGCAGATTATCTCGAAGCTGGTGCGCAGTCGTTCCAGCACCGGGATCAGCCGCGCGAAAAACGTTGGGAGCCCGCCGGTCTCGTTATGGACCGGCACGATTATCGAGAACTCGACTGCGGGCCGGGCGGAGGCCGCCGTCGCGGCCGAGCGTCCTGCCGGCACTGGCGCGAGCGGCAGCGCTTGCGCTCCTGTCCCACGTTCGCTCTCGCTGAGGCCCATCGGCGCGTCACGCTTGATCAGTTGGAATGGCGGATCGCGAACAGATCGTAATAGCCGGAGCCATAGCGCGGATAACGTTTGACGAATTCCAGACAGGCGGCGCCGCGGTCGATTCCGAATTTGCGTTCATCACGATTTCCGATCATCAGATAGTCGGCATGCTCATGCGCGGCGAGCCATTCGCACAGGTTCGGCAGCGGACGCTCGGGCAGCGCAATCTGCTTTGCCCCGGCATAATACGCGACGCGACCGTCACGCGCTACGATGGCCTGGGGTTTGTCGCCGCGGCGCGCGATGTCCTCGGCGGCGTAACGCAGGCCGCGTAAATCATAGCCTATCGGCCACAGCGTGCGTGGCAGCAGCGTGAGTGCGATTACGATCGCGAGGGCGCCCTCGGGCAGGCGCCATCCACCCACCGTCACCGTTCGATTCAGCACCCGCGCGACGGCTTCCAGTCCAAGCATGACCCAGCCAAAGGTGAACGCGATGAAATGAACCATGAAGCGGGTGCCGGTGTACGAGAGCGCGAAACCGCAGAAGTAGAAGGCGATCAACAGCGCTAGAAAGCTTTCAGCGAAATTGCCGAAGAGCTTGCGGCCGTGTGCCCAAAGCCCCACCAGCATCAGCACCGTCAGCACAGGGCCGAGCGCCTGGAGGAAGCCGTAAAATGACGCGATGAAATCGGCCGCGACTTTTTGACAATAGAGCCACGGGTGCGCCATGACCGCTGCCAGCGGAGCCGCTTCCGCCGAAAAACCCAGGCGCCGCCATGCCGCCCGGTTCGGCGCGACCTCGCTCATCCCGTACATCATTGCGGCGGCGAATTCGCGGCCGACGCTCCAATGGCCGGTGCTGACGCGCAAAAAAATCAGATAGGGCGCCGCCAGCGCGAGAAAACCCAGTGAGAACAGCGCCGCCGCCCACAATCCCCATCTAAAGCTCCATCGACGCCATAAGAGCGCACCTATCGGCATGAACCCCGCGGCGACAATCAGCAACCCGATGGCCTCGGTGCGGTAGAGATAGCCGACACCGCCGACTACGCCGGCCGCCAGCACCAGCGCCGAACGTTCGCGCTTGAGGCCATGAATTAGCAGCAGCACCGACGCGGTCATCAGGAAGATGAAACCGGCTTCGGTCCGCACCGAAGCCGAATAGGCCGTCAGTTGCGGATGAATCGCGGCGAGGGCGCCAGCCCCGAAGGCGAGGTCGCGGCGCTCGAAAACCTCCCGCATAATGCCGTAGGTGGTGACGATCGTCACCGTGCCGAACAAGGTGGAGACGAGCTCACCCGCGGTCTCCCAATCGGGTATGACGTAATGGACCCATGAGATGAGCCATGGATAGAGCGGCGAGAACACCGAATTCATCGCCGCCGCCGGATGTCCGGCGGAGAACTGACGCGCCATGCCGAGGTAGGCGGCGCCGTCGCCGGAGATGCAAAAGCTCGTAAGGCTCAGATAGACGCGAATTGCGAGCGCGATCGCTAGCAGGGCGAAAACAAGGCTTCGCTCTGAGCAGTTTTCCAACCGCCCGGAAAGCCAGCGGAAATCCTCCGCCCCATCAGGCACAAACTCCACCATCTCGCGCGCCTATTTTATGCGCGGGCACGCCCAACACAAACGGGCGCACCACTACACTCGCGTTAAACCGCGCGGGGGAGTCGCTTCTTATGTGCCGGAACCGTCGGTCCCGGTTGTGGGACCGCTACTTGCGCATTACTTTAGCTGCCTGCAGTCCCTTGGGGCCTTGGGCGACCTCGAACTGGACCTCTTCGCCTTGCTCCAACGAGCGAAAGCCGTTGCCATCGATCGCGGTGTAATGAACGAATACTTCCTGGCCGTCATCCATGGTGATGAAGCCATAGCCCTTTTTAGGGCTGAACCACTTAACTACCCCGATAGCCATTTCCCCCGAGAACCTCCTGAAAGGAGACAGGTCCCGCACAACGTATAAAATCCCCCAAGGACTCAAGCGTCATGTGGATACGGCGCGCATATACCATAAGCAGGCGCATTCTACCAAGCGCCCTGCGACTATTTCCTGCAAAGCCAGTGGGCTCGCGTGGACGCCAGTGACCCGCCCGATGACGGGAACCGGCGTCGGGAAAGGCCCGTCGGCCTGCGCTCAGCCACGCCAGCGGGTCGGACGGGCGTGAATGTGGCAATGGTCAGGGATCTGACGCATCTCGCCGTCAATGATGAACTGGCCGTCGCCATATTTTTTGCGCGCCACCAGCGCGAGCGCCTCGATCATGAAGTCGCGTTCCTCCGTGGTCGCCTGTGCGCGATGATCGCCGAGCACCGCCATCGGCGTATCGCATGAATCACATTCGAGCAAGGTGAACTTGAACGGCTGCGTAAAGCTCGCATACCAAGGCGTATATTCTTTGAGTTCGCACAGATCGCATTTCGCCATGCGCAAACGACTAGCCGGTTGCGCGCGGTCCGACAAGGGTTCGCAAGGGTTTCGCGTGGTTTCGCGAAGGCTGGTGCGGGTCGGGCCGCTTATGATGTAAAGAGCGAGGACGGCGAAGCCGCGCGGCGGCGGAGGCGGGTAAGCGCGCTGTTATCGGCAGAATCGCGGCCCGATGGGGGCGGCATCGCCGCGCGGGTGGAAAATCAGCGCCATCAGGAGGCGAAATCAATGGACGCAAAGGCCGGTGCGCGTG
>JBOHWJ010000269.1:0-8640 GCA_050736495.1 Binataceae bacterium (SeqCode)
CTCCTCATACGCCTCGAGCGTGGACTCGGTCTCCGCGTCGGCCGGATAAAAGACTTCGACGTGGAGTTCCTGCAACGTAACGTCGTGCGGCGTCGCCACCGTTGTGATGGTGCTGAACATTCGCGCAATCTTGCCGTCGAGGTTCAGTTCCATTGGCAGGATCAACTCCTGCGGCCCCTCAAGATCGGGTTCGCGCCATCGCGCTGGGACGCCCGGATAGCTCAGGATGTCCTTAATCAGTTCTCTCAGCGTATCGTCGCGCGCCCATGCCAACCGGCGATAAGCCTCATTCAACAGCGCTTTGGCGCCTGCCTCCCAGTTCACGATGAATCTGCGCATGCCGTTGGGGTCGAAGAGCAGATGGAGGATGTTCAAACGCGGCGGCGATGATACCTTCAGAGGTAGTAGACCAGCGGGTGGGTTGCCCAGCATGACAGTCAGGAATCGCACAAAAGCGGCGTTGGCCATGACGATGTTCCAGTGACGGTCATGAGCGAGGGCGCTCCGCGGCTCGTTCGACTTCAGCATGATCTCGACAACCGCGCGTACCTGGGTCATGCGCGGGTCATCCAAACTGGTCTCGCCGTAAATCGGCGCGTAACCGGCGGCCAGGAGCAGAAGATTTCGCTCGCGCAAAGGCACATTCATCGCGTTCGACAAGGTCAGGAGCATCTCTTTGCTGGGCGACGACCTGCCGGTCTCGATAAAGCTGATGTGACGGGCGGAAACTTCCGCTTCCAAGGCCAGATCGAGCTGGCTCAGATGCCGCGCTTCCCGCCAACGGCGTAGCAGCGGCCCGACTCCGCTCGGCTCTATTGCGGTTTCATTGCGCTGAATATCCATAGGTAAACCCTAGCAACGCGTGGTCATTCGCGCGATTACCGCTGAGGTAGTTGCCGCGAAGCACCATTTTCAGTCGCGCTGGCGGTGCCGCGCCTGATTCTGCTCGTACAGCGCCAACTCCTCGTTGATGGCCCGCGCTACGTTCGGCCGCTGATACATGCGATCCAGATAGGCCTTCAGCGCCGGCCATTTCGCCAGCTCCAAGCCGACGAATCTGGTCCAGTTCAGTACTGTGACGAGATAGGCGTCGGCGACCGTGAAACGATCGAGAAGATAGTCCCTGCCGTCGAGATGACTATTCAGGTAGGCGAAGGGCCGCTCCGCTTTTGCGCGTGCATAGCTTTTAGCCTCCTGCGGGCAGTTCGGGTCGAGCAACGGGATGAACACGACCTTGTGCAGTTCGGAGGTGATGAAATTGAGCCACTGTTGTAGGCGGTAGCGCGCAATGCCGCCTTGCGGAGCCAAGCCCGATTGAGGGTTCTGGTCGGCAACATATTGCGGCACCACCGGATTTTCAGTCAGCAGCTCTCCCGCATCCGTGCGCAGCACCGGCACCTGGCCCATAGGGTTCACCGCGAGGAAGTCCGATCCGTCGGCGAGCCGCTTGGATTTGGTGTCGACACCGATGAACTTGCCTTCGACACCGGCCTCGTAGAACGCGATGCGCGTGGCCATCGAGCAGGCCAGAGGGGAGAAATAGAGATCCATAGTATTCTCCTGCGATTCTTGAAAGATGATTAGTTGAATTCCGGAAAGTAGAATCAAAACAGTGTTCCTAAATGGACTTTGCCGATGTGCCTTTGCTGGATCCCGGTGACCAGCGCCACCTTTCCATTCAGGTTGAGTTCCATGAGATCCACCAGAAACGTAACCGCTGACCTAAGCAGCGCTGCTCTGAGGAACGTCGTGGATTCGCTCGCGCTTGACAATTACCTCAGAGGTAATCGTGCTCCGGGTCTCGCGCGCGACCGATTCGATGGGTCGCCACTGGTCGACGTCCGCGTCGGAGTGATGCTGCCGATCGATGGCGGCTTCAATCGGGCCGGGCGAAATCCCGCCGAGCTGACAAGGAATTGCTAGCCCCGGCAAACGCCCTCTATCCGATAGCCCCGAGCGCGGCCGCGATCGACGTGGTCGTATGCGTAAGATTGCGTAGCAGGCGTGGCGGCTTAAGGATCTCGTCCCGAACTGCGAGCCAGGTAGGCAGCCATTAAACCTCGTCGGCTTCATCGTCTCTGACCTGCCGGATCGGCTTTGTGATAATAAGGGCATGCTCTGTTTGGAGGACAAGGCAAAGCATTAGATGCATCGACGAAAGGGAGGGAGCCTCCTGGCGCTCCCCGCTTCAGAAATCTGCCGGCTAACTCAGTTGGACTTCGGCGACCTACGGCGAGAACGGTTCAATTCTCGACCGGGGTTGACGTTGTTGTCGGTCTCATGACTTCCTCAACGAGTTTTCGGATGCGTTTGCACCTCGGAGGGACAAGGAATGGCCGAAAATCGGCCATTTTGAGGGAACCTTCCGAACGATAAAACCCTTTGTTCTACTCGGTTTTTCTGGATTTGCGTCGGCTTCCTATCTGTTCTGTTTCGGCAAAACTCCGCTCTGAAGGCTTTTGCCATAGATCGCTGTCTCCTGGTGGTTTGCAATCTCTCTAGCTGCTTAATGCAAGTGGTTTTGATTAGAATGTATGTTTGAGTGAAGAGACATTGCGTAAGAATCGTATAGCAGGAGGTTGTTATGCGGCGCACCGCTAAGCCAAAAACTGAGCAGTCGGACAAGAATCACATGTTGCTCGCCGGAATTGATTTGAATTTCGGCGAGGCTGCGCTGCTGTGCGAGGCGCTCAGGGCGCTGTGGCTTTCTCCGAAATTCATCGAGCGGACCTGGTATGAGATGCTGGCGATTATCCGCAGTGAGCAGCTTGAGGAGAAGTGGTCGACGAATGCGGATACGCTCGTAACCCGTCTGTCCAGGCTGCGGCGCTCAGAAGCGACCGCGATGTTGCGGGCGACGATACGCTTTTGGGAGCGATACGAAGAACCCACCGCCGAGTTGCTGAGAGATATCGGTCTACTTCACCCGAAGAAACAAACGGCGGCCGCTACCGCGCAACCTAAGCGGAAACGGCGAAAGGCTGCCTTGAAGAAACCTCGATAACTATTTTTCACGGGCAGCCTTGGCGTGATCATTTCGCCTGGAGCAATGATTGCTCCGCACCGCTTGTTTGCGATCTTGTCTACTGCCGGACCTGATTCTCAATTTCCGCTGCGGAACTAATCTCTTAATGAAACCGCCGACCTTGACCTCCCAGCCTGTCCGACCCAACCAGGCTGCGGCGGGAGAGAAGTCTAGGAATGCGCCAGTTTCCATGCAGGATGTTGAGACCGAAGGATGATTCATCCCTGGTTTTTTTGGGTTTTTCAACCGCCGCTGAAAATCAGCTTCACAAGCTGATTGGCAGCCTGGCCCCGATGCCCGGTTCATCAGCATCAGGTGTTTTCTTGGGCAGCCGCGCCGCTGTCCCTGATAAAACTGGCGATTCGTTTCCCGTCCCGCCGCGCTATTTATCCGACTGAAGATGCATATTCCATCCATCGCCGGCTTCAAACTTCAAATTATAGCTCGTTTACCCCTCTCTCATCTGTTGGCACTGGCATTGCGATAGCGCCAGCCGGATTTGTCGATGATAGCGCCGTCTCATTCTCGCGGCGGCCACGGTTTTGCGCTGGTAGTTGAATCGACTGGTAATTTCCGCGGTCGATTCAAAACGGAGGAGTTTGCGAATGGGTGCGAATAGTCAACAGGGATGGTCGCTTCTTCTTTTTCTGGTTGGATTCACATTCCTACCGGCCGGCCTATTCGCTTTAGGGCCGATCTTTTCCATCGCCGGATTGGTTTGTCTCATTGCAGCGGCAGTGTGGTTTTACCGAATCAAGCCACTCGAACATTTGGAGGCAGGCGGCCGCAAGTTTGTAAGCGGGTCAGCCGGAGTGATACCGGCCCATGTGTCGGCTCAGAACCGGGACTAATTCGGGAGAGGACAGATGAAAATTCTCGGCCTTTTGGTTTGTGTGCTCGGCTGGCTGATAGCGGTGATGAGCGTCAAAGTTCCCGGTGTATACGCGCAGTTACTGGTCGCCATCCTGGGATTTGTCGTCGCCGGGATCGGTGCGCTCGCGATTCTCAATCGCGCTCATCTCAAAAACGCTATCTGGAAGGCCTGAAAAGAACCAACGATGCTGATACGAATCAATCGCGCTCGCCATCGGTATAGCATGCTGGTGGTCATGTTCCTGGCCGGCATGTGGTTATTTCCAACCTCACTCGCGCTTGCGGAGGCTCCCCTATCAGCGGCGACTGCATCCGCGGCAGCGGCGTCGAAACCCATAACCACAGCGGATATCAAGGCTATCATCAGACCTTCCGCGGCCGAGCAGGCGAAAGGCGATCCGGGCGGCACTATAACCGGGACCGTCAACGACATTCCGGTCAGTGACACCAAAGCCGGGCTCAGTCTTGCGGATATCGTCAACACCGTTGGTCAAAACCGAATTGCGGTTAACCTGGTCTGGACCCTCATAACGGGTTACCTGGTTATGTTTATGCAGGCCGGCTTCGCCTGTGTGGAAACCGGGTTGTGCCGCGCGAAGAATGCGAACCACACCTTCATGATGAACTTTATGGTCTACGGGTGGGGACTATTCGCTTACTGGGTGATGGGATTCGCGCTTCAGCAGGGTGGCTGCGCGCCAAACTCAAATCTCGGCGGCCTGAGCCCGCTCAACTCTGAATTCGTAATCAACTTTTTGGGCGGCAAGCCTTGGGGACTATTCGGCCAGAAAGGATTCTTTCTCTCCGGCTCCGCTTATGATGTCGGCGTGATGGTGATGTTCCTTTTCCAGATGGTGTTTATGGACACCGCCACCACCATCGTGACCGGCGCGGCGGCGGAGCGCTGGAAGTTCCTGGCGTTCTCGATTTCAACCTTTTTCCTTGCCGCAATCACATATCCGCTTTATGGCAATTTGGCGTGGGGCGGTGGATGGCTATCGCAACTTGGCGTTAATTATGGACTGGGACATGGCTATTGTGACTTCGCCGGCTCGGGAGTGGTGCATGCGGTTGGTGGATTAACGGCGTTAGCGGTCTGCATGATCATTGGGCCCCGAATTGGTAAATACACACGAAAGGGAAGGCCGAATCCGATGCCAGGCCATGATATGACCATGGTTCTTATCGGATGTTTCATACTCGCTTTTGGATGGTTCGGCTTCAATCCGGGAAGCACGTTGGGAGCATCAGGCAACGGCAACCTTCGCATCGGATCGATCGCCGTCAACACCATGCTTGCGGGGTGCACCGGTTCGATTGCGTCGCTTCTTTACATGTGGATCCGCTTCGGCAAGCCCGACGCCTCGATGGCAGGCAACGGTCTGCTGGCGGGACTGGTCGCGATCACCGCGCCCAGCGGTTTCGTCAATACAGTTGGCGCGGCGATCATTGGCTTTTTTGCCGGCATGCTGGTTTGTCTAAGCGTCGAATTCGTGGAGCGCGTCCTCAGACAGGACGACCCGGTCGGTGCGATTTCCGTCCATGGGGCGTGTGGTCTATGGGGCGTCATCTCGGTCGGCCTCTTTGCGGACGGCACCAGTAATTATGGAGGGAGTTGGAACGGGGTGAATGGCTCCGTCAGGGGTCTTTTCTATGGCGATCCCAGCCAACTGGTGGCGCAGCTTATCGCGTGCGCGACTCTGGTTGGTATTATCTTCACGCTCTCATACGTCTTCAACTCGATAGTGGATATCTTCGTCGGTCAGCGCGTTAGCGCCACCAGCGAACTCGAGGGGCTCGACCTTCCGGAGATGGGCGCGCTTGGCTATCCGGAGTTTCAGCTCGTAACATCTGGACTCGGCCGTTCGATCGAAGTGACGTCGGCAGACTAAAACAGGAGCATGGATATGATTGCACAGATCGTGTTCGCCGTGGTGATGCTCGCGGTGTTCGCCGGCTGGATGTTCATAAAGCCTGGCAAAAGCATCTTTGACAAGTAGGCGGGCGGATGGAAATAATTTCGCAGCCTGACGTCGCGGATGCGATCAGTCTGATGGATGGTAAGCGCCCGACACCGATTGTTCGAGACTCCCATACCCTCCTCGTACGCGGGATCGATGCCTTGGAGCGCAACCGCTTCGACGAAGCCATAGGTCTCCTGCGCCAATCGGTAGAGCTTGATGTCCGGTCGTTTTACGGCCATTTGGCGCTGGGCATCGCGCTCACCAAGGCACTTCAAATACCGGCTGCCCAGCAGGCCTTGGAAACAGCCATCAGCCTCGAACCGCGAAACTTCTACGCGCATCTTCGAATGGCGGAGCTATATCAGCGGGTAGGCGTGGCGACAAGGACAGAGGAAGAACTGCGGGTCGCACTCGATCTGGCGCGCACCGCCGACGAGAAGAAAATCGCTCGCGATCTGCTCGCCAGCGAGCAGCGACGCGACGCCCACCGAGCCTGGCGGCCCGATTTCTCTAAACTGCTGCACGGAGCAAGGCACAAACGATGACGATACCACGCTTGTCCGCGCTGACCAGGCATCGCCACCTCGCCCTGACGATTGGGACCGGAGTGACCGTACTGGTGACGGCCATCTTTCTTGTTGGCGTCCCACCGATACCAGCGGTAGCCGGGGTCGTACTCGCGGTGAGTTGGCTGCTTTGGCGTACGCCGGCCGCGTGACGAGACTGTCCAGCGAGGTGTAAGGAACACCGGATGAAAAAGATAGAAGCGATTATCAAGCCGTTTACGCTCGACCCAGTCAAGCAGGAACTTCAGAGTATCGGAATCACTGGTATGACGGTATACGAAGTAAAGGGCTTCGGCCGCCAGAAGGGCCATACCGAGATGTATCGCGGCTCGGAATACGTAGTTGATTTCCTGCCGAAACTCAAGATTGAGTTGGTAGTCAAAGACGATCAGCTCGCGCCGGCGCTCGATGCGATTATGCTGAAAGCGAATACCGGCAAGATCGGAGATGGGAAGATTTTCGTCACAGACCTGAAGGATGTCATCAGGATCCGCACTCGCGAGCACGGCGACGACGCCGTGTGATAACAACCACAAATCGAAGTATCGTTGCGATGGTTCTGGGATTGGGGCTTGTCCTGCTTGCCGTGTTGCTGGGTCCGGTGCTGGCAAAACCGATTGAGCGAAACATCGAATTTTTTTTTCTTCTGGCCGGCGCATTCGCGTCCGCGATTGCCGGACAATGGGGCAAGGCCTTGCTCGATGCGGCGGTGACCGAACCTATAGCGCTAACGATCGCCGTGCTGGCGTTTGGTGTACTTGCACGGCTGTTGCGCCCGATTCTGGACCGCGGCGTCGAGCGCCTGGTTAAGCTGGTAGCCCCGCGATGGATATACTTTGGCCTTATCATCGCATTGGGGTTGCTCTCCAGCGTAATCACGGCGGTGATAGCCGCGTTGGTTCTGGTTGAGGCAATCGCTCTGCTCAAGCTCGACCGCGACAGTGAAATTGCGGCGGTCGTTCTCGCCTGTTTCGCGATCGGATTGGGCGCGGCGCTGACTCCCGTTGGCGAACCGCTCGGTACGATTGCCACCGCGGCGCTACAGGCCAACTTCTGGTATTTGGCGCGGCTGCTCGGCCCTCTGGTGGTTGCGGGAATAGCCATTGTGGGTGCGGTCAGCCTGCTCCTGCCGGCGAAGTACGGTCATTCGTTGAAGGCCGACGCCGCTGTTGACAGTTGGTCGGATATTGTGATTCGCGCCGGCAAGGTCTACCTCTTCGTTGCGGGTCTGGTTGGCCTGTCGTGGGGACTGCGGCCACTGGTCGACCAGTACATCAGCGGAGTGCCGCAATGGGCGCTGTTCTGGATGAATTCGGTCTCGGCGATCGTGGACAACGCCACCCTGACGGCGGCCGAAATCGGTCCATCGCTCAGTCCGGATCAGCAGCGCGGCGTTCTCATGGGATTGCTGATCAGCGGCGGAATCCTCATCCCCGGAAACATCCCTAACATCGTGGCCGCTGGACGGCTTGGAATTTCAACCCGCGAATGGGCTCGCGTCGGCTTGATAGCCGGCCTGCCTCTGATGCTGGTGTGCTTCGCCGTAATTGAATGGGTCGGTTGAACTTGGGACGATGATCGATGCCCAATAAGATGGAGGCGCTCGCCGGCGAAACCGCTAGCATGGAACTCCGAGTCGCATGTTCCGCACCATCACGCCGCACGAACTTGATTATTTCGGCCAACAGCAAATCTGCCGCGAAATTCTGAAGTTCCTCCAGCGTGCCATCTTTGGCATCTTTTCGCTCTGAAAGATGCTAGGCTGTGTCCTCATAAACGCTGACGTCAAGGTTGCACTGGACGCGGCGCCGTGGTGACACTACCGTCCGGTTGACTTACCGAGCGGAGCTTACTATTCCGAAATGCAGGCTCGCTTCAGAGCGTTCCTGTCAGCATTAGCGATATTGGAGGTGCGGCATGCCCATCCAGAAGTTTGCGCCCATGACCAAGGATTTCCCGACCTTTGACTGCGACGCCCACGTCACCGAGCCCCCTTGGCTGTGGGAACGGGCCGAGGACTATCTGACCAAGGACGAACTTGCGGCGCTTAAGGACAGCATCTGGTTCGATGCAGAGAGCAAGCAGCTGATCGTCAACGGCCACGCCAATGTTGGCCTTGGCTCCCAACGTATCGGCGGCACGGCCGGAACGGTCAATGTCCTTTCCCTGGCCGGGCCGGGCCTCAAGCACGACATCCAGCGCGCCTTGAACG
>JBOHWJ010000270.1:0-5977 GCA_050736495.1 Binataceae bacterium (SeqCode)
GCCAGGCGCTGCTCGCCGTGCGCATGAACAAGCCGCGTATCACGGCCGAGACCGGCGCCGGACAGCATGGCGTGGCGAGTGCCACCATGGCGGCGTTGTTCAAGCGCGAATGCGAAGTGTTCATGGGCCGCGTCGACGTCGAACGGCAATCGCTCAACGTCTTCCGCATGAAGCTGCTCGGCGCGAAGGTGACGCCAGTCGATGCGGGCAGCCGCAGTCTCAAGGACGCGCTCAACGAAGCGCTGCGCGATTGGATTGCGACCGTGCGCGATACCTATTACCTGATTGGAACCGCGGCGGGGCCGCATCCGTATCCGATGATCGTGCGCGACTTTCAGGCCGTGATCGGCCGCGAGGCGCGCCGCCAGATAACGCAACATGAGGGCCGGCTGCCTGACGTGTTGATCGCATGCGTCAACGGCGGCTCCAATGCGATCGGGTTGTTCTATCCGTTTATAAAAGACAGCGGCGTGCGGATGGTCGGCGTCGAAGCCGCCGGACTCGGCATCAGCGGTCCCATGCACGCGGCGACGCTAAGCGCTGGCAGCGTCGGCGTACTGCATGGCAACCGCACCTACCTGTTGCAGGACGAGATGGGGCAGATTCGCGAGACCCATTCAATTGCCGCTGGGCTGGACTATCCAGGCGTCGGCCCCGAGCATTCATGGCTCAAGGATAGCGGCCGTGCCGAATACGTCGCGGTGAGCGACGCCGAAGCACTCGACGCGCTCAAGCTGCTCTCAGAGAGCGAGGGAATTATCCCGGCGCTCGAAAGTTCACACGCGATCGCGTATGCGGTTAAGCTTGCGCCGGCGCTGTCCCGGGAGCAGGTGATAATCGTGAATCTCTCGGGCCGCGGCGATAAAGATATGCAAACCGTCGCGCAAGCACTTGGAGTAAGCCTGTGAAGACGCGGGGGACGACAGGGCGGGGACGGATAACGGCGAAATTCCGCGAATTGCGCGCGCGCGATGAGGCCGCGCTGATTCCGTTTATCGTGGCGGGCGATCCCAACCTCGACAGCACGCGCGAACTCGTGCTGGAACTGGAGGCGCGCGGTGCCGACCTGGTCGAGCTGGGTGTGCCGTTCTCCGATCCGGCGGCTGACGGACCGGCTAATCAGCGCGCCGGCGCGCGCGGCCTCAAATCGGGCGCGTCGCTCCCAGCGATTCTCTCGATGGTCGCCGAGTTGCGCGAACGCACCCAGATTCCACTTATCCTGTTTGGCTATTACAATCCGATTCTTCACTACGGTTGCGATCGGTTGGGCGTGGACGCGGCGCGCGCCGGCGTCGACGGGCTATTGGTCGTCGATCTCCCGCCTGAGGAGAGCGCCGAGCTGGCCAGACCCGCGCGTGCGGCCGGGCTCGACCTGATCTATCTGCTGGCGCCGACCACGCCGCTGGAGCGCAGCCGGCGTATCGCGAAGTCGGCCAGCGGCTTCCTCTATTACGTCGCGGTGACGGGCGTGACCGGCGCTCGCGTCCGGCTGTCCGCCGACCTCGAAGCCAATGTGCGCGGGTTACGTGCGGTCACTCCCCTTCCCATCGGCGTGGGGTTCGGCATTTCGACACCGGAGCAAGCGCGCGAGGTCGCCAGGTTTGCCGACGCGGTGGTGCTCGGCAGCGCCATCTCGCAATTGATCGAGCGCCACGTCGCTTCGGCCGCCTTGGTCTCGGTGGTCGGTGAATTCGTGGCGGCGTTGAAGGCCGCGATGCGGACAGCGCGGACGGCTGGCGGCGCCGTCGCAAATGGGTGAGTGAGATGGCGAACAATGGTCCGGGCGACCGTGCCGGCGCAACGGCGTCCGATGACATCTGGGTAAAATGCCCGGGCTGCAGGGAGATAGCGTTCCGCAAGGAAATGGAACGCAACCTCAACGTCTGCGCCAAGTGCGGACATCATCTGCGCCTCACCGTCGAACAGCGCCTGGCAATAACTGTCGACCGCGGCACCTGGCGCGAACTATTCGCGGACCTCGCCATCGGCGATCCGCTGGAATTCGTTGATAGCAGGCCCTACCCGGTGCGTATGGAGCAGGCGCGCCGCCAGAGCGGACGCAACGACGGACTGGTGGCGGGTGTCGGTAAAATTGAGGGCCATCCCGCCGCCATCGCGGTGATGGACTTCAATTTCATGGGCGGCAGCATGGGCGTGGTGGTCGGTGAAAAACTCGCGCGCATCTTCGGCCATGCCGCCGCGCATCGTCTGCCGGTTTCCGTTTTCAGCTCTTCAGGTGGCGCACGGATGCAGGAGGGCGTGCTTTCGCTGATGCAGATGGCGAAGGTATCGGCCGCGATCGGGCGGCTGCGCGACGCGCGCCTGCCATACGTCTCGGTGCTATGCGATCCGACCACCGGCGGCGTCGCGGCGTCGTTCGCGAGCCTTGGCGACCTCAATATCGCGGAGCCGGGCGCGGTGATCGGCTTTGCCGGACGGCGGGTTATCGAGCAAACCACCAACCAGCAACTCCCCGTGGATTTTCAAACCGCCGAGTTTCTGTTGGCGCACGGGATGCTCGACGCTATCGTGCCACGCCACCGCATGCGCTTTACGCTCGGCCAGTTGCTGACAATCCTGCGCCCGCCCGCGCGTTCCGCCGCCGCATCTGCGCGGCGCAGCTCCCGCGGCTGATTTTCGCGGAATCGGCGCGGAATCACTGCTGCGAATGGCGTCGCGGCGGCCCCGCAAAGCTTCCGTGGCGATGGTTTCGGGGCTAGAATTTTTCCGCAGAATGGAGCGCTTTTCCGAAACAATCGACTGGCTCTATTCGCTCGAAGCGCGCGGCGAAATTTATAAGCTCGAGCGCATGGACCAGGCGTTGGCGCTGCTCGGCAACCCGCATCAGAGGCTGCGCGCCGTCCATATCGCCGGCACCAAGGGCAAGGGGTCGGTCGCTGCGATGCTCGACTCGTGCATGCGCGCGGCGGGCATGCGCTGCGGGCTTTATACCAAGCCCCACCTGGTCAACCTGACCGAGCGCACCCGCATCAACGGTGCCGAAATGCCGGGCCAGTTGATGCTCGACTATCTCGTGCGGCTGCGTGGCATTTACGAGCGCGCCGGGCTTGCGCTCACCTTCTTCGAATTCACCGTCGCCCTGATGTTCCTCTATTTCGCCGAGGCCGGGGTCGATATCGCGGTTATCGAGACCGGACTCGGCGGACGGCTGGATTCGACTAACGTCGTTCGTCCGCTGCTGAGCGTGATCACGCCGATCGGCTTCGATCACATGGATCGTCTCGGCTACACTATTGCGGCAATCGCTGGCGAGAAGGGCGGTATCATCAAACCAGGCGTGCCGGTGGTTATCGGCGCGCGTGACCCCGAAGCGCGGCTCACGCTGGTGTCGATTGCGGCCAAGCGTCAGAGCGCCGCCTTCATGATGGATCGCGAATTTTCGTATCGCTCGCACGCGCCGGCGCATCGGCTCGACTACCATGGCTTGGGCCTCACGCTCGAACAGGTCGAACTCGGGCTCGCTGGCCCGTTCCAGCATGAGAACGCCGCGATTGCGCTCGCGGCGCTGGAGACCTTGCGGACTCAGGGCGTGACGGTGGATGAGGCGGCGATTCGCCGCGGGCTGAGCGAAGTCGTATGGCCCGGCCGTTTCGATATCGTTTCGCACCATCCGCTGGTTATTCTCGACTGCGCGCACAACGAACTTGCGATCGAGGCGCTGCTGGAAACGATTGCGGTGGAGTTGGGACCGCGCGTGCGTCCGCTGCTGGTTTTCGGCTGTCTTGGGGACAAGCAATGGGAACGGATGGCCGCGATGCTGGCACCGCGGATGCGCGACGCCACGCTCACGCGGGTCAAACCCAAGCGTCCGCTCGAACCGGAAAATCTGCTGCCGTTGTTCGCGCGCCATGTGCCGGCGCGGGTCGTTCGCGAGCCCATTGAGGCGATTGAGAGAGTGATAGCGCAAGCTGCTCCGGATGATGTAGTAGTGGTCACCGGCTCGGTGTATCTGGTGGGGGAGGTATATCCGTGGTTTCTGGCACGGCAAGGCCGTCGAGGGCTGTTTCCTGACGCGGCGATTTAAATCGCTGAGCTTCGTGGTTGCGGTGCTTGTGACGGCAGCCGTGGCCGTCTCCGCACGTTCCTTCGCGCAACAGGCGGGTGGCTTTAGCTCCTCTTTCTCGAGCCAGCATCAGGGTCCCGTCGACGTAACCGGCCAGCACTTCGTCTACGACTACAAGACCGACAGCTTCGTCGTCACGGGTGACGCGGTCGTCGTTCAGAACCGGACCACGCTAACCGCCGACGAGGTCGATCTGAAACGCCGCCAGCGCGTCATGCATGCGGCCGGTAACGTTCGTCTGTTCGATCCGCTGGGCCGGATGACGGCGAGCAGCGCGACGCTCAATCTCGACGACGAAACCGCCCATCTCACCGACGGCAAGATTCTCAGCAAGGATAGAACTTACCGCCTCGAAGGCAAGGCCATCGACAAGCTGGAAGGCCAGCGTTACACGATCACTGACGGCTTCTTCACGACCTGCGGTTGCTCGCTGGGGACTCCCGAATGGAGTATCACGGGTAGCAAGATTGACGTGCACCTGGGCGACTCCGGCGTGGCCCATGACGCCAAATTCAACGTCCTCGGCTATCCTGTTTTATATCTTCCGTACATGACGTTTCCGGCTGACACCGATCGTCATTCGGGCTTCCTCAGCCCGCGCGTCGGCGAATCCGGCCTGCGCGGTTTCCAATTGTTGGAGCCGTATTACTGGGCCATCAACAAAAGTTCCGACGCCACCATCGCGATGGATCTGGAGACCTCGCAGCGCGTGGGCCTGCTCGGCGAGTATCGCCTGATCACCGGCACCGATGATTACTTCGCGCTCGACAGCGCGTATTACAACGAAACCCTGCGCAGCGAGGCGAACCGCCTGAGCGACATCATCGACAACCAGATCGCCGACCCGCACATCCCAGTCAATCGCTACGACATCATCGGGATGATGCGCCAGCATCTCACGCCCGCCCTCACCGTCTATGGCGATGCCACCAGTTTGAGCGACAGCCTGGAACTGCGCGAAATGAACGTGTGGACGCTCTCGCGCAGCATCGGCAGCGGCACCTTCTTCCCCAACAGCTTTGCTTCGACGCGCAATGCGGTTTCTGATTTTGGCATGCTCTACAGTTCGGAGAACGGCTACGCGCAGATGCAGGGCGTTTGGAACCAGGATCTTATCCAGCCGCAGAAATTCGCATTGCAGGACCTTCCGCAGATAACCATCAGCGGACGCCATGAATTGCTGGGAGGGCTGGCCTACGCCGACTTCGACGTCGAGGGCGATAATTTCTATCGCAACCAAGGAATCGACGGCTTAAGACTCGACCTCAATCCGCGCCTCACCGTGCCGTTTCGGCTCGGCGATTATTTCTACGGATGGGGCACGCTGGCGATGCGTGAGACCGCCTACGACGTCTCGGGTCACCAAATCGATGTCACCCCGGTCGGTACGGATGGGCGTCTTTACAACAACGCGCTGTCGCTCGGCGCGCTGGCTCCCGGCGGCCTGATGTCGCGCGAGATGATTTACGGCAATGCCGGCATCGGCAGCGAGATCGAAAAGGTCTACGACCTCAACTGGAAATACGTCGAGAAGATCAAGCACACCATAGAGCCCTTCGTTACGTACGCCTACGTCCCATCGACCGACCAGAGCGACTATCCGCTGTTTGACCAGGTCGATCGCCTCGAACCGCGCAGTCTCATTACCTATGGTTTTACGTCGCGCGTAATCGCGAAGCTGCCGCCCATCCTGCAGTCGCACGCCAACGAGAGTCAGGAAGACGAACCGGAGCCCCAGGACATCAGCCCGTTCCGCGCCCGCGGCTATGCGGGCGGTTCGAACGTCGAGGAGCTGGCACGGTTCAGCTTGATCCAGGCGTACGACACCGACCACGCGATCGCTGTGGGGGCTCAGCGTTTCTCCGACGTGCAGGCCACGGCAATGTTGCTGCC
>JBOHWJ010000271.1:0-2577 GCA_050736495.1 Binataceae bacterium (SeqCode)
GTGCTGCAGATGTTCAACCACGGCACTATCACGGCGATGCTCTTCATCCTGGTCGGCGTCATCTACGACCGCACGCATCATCGCGACATCGACGGCTTTGGCGGCCTCGCCCAGCGCATGCCGGTGTATGCGGGACTGACCGGATTCGCGTTTTTCGCCGCGATGGGCCTGCCGGGGCTGTCGGCTTTTATTTCAGAGGTCATGGTGCTGCTCGGGGCATGGCAACCGCATCCAATTTTTACCATGCTCGGTGCCTTCACCGCGATCCTGACGGCGGGCTACCTGCTGTGGTGCTTCCAGCGCATCTATCTGGGACCGCTCAACGAAAAGTACAAACTGCTGCCTGATCTCAGCCTGCGTGAGGCGTTTACGCTGGTGCCACTTGGCATCATCGTGATCATTCTCGGCGTCTATCCGCACGCCGTGCTGACGCTGCTGCATACCTCGCTCAACCACCTGAACGCGGTGGTACTGGCGGCGAATCCGGCGCCACTGGTTGCGCTTCACTAAGGCGCGGGACGGCACGATGGATCTCGGTAATGTCGCGAGTCTCCGCTACTTCTACCCGGAATTGCTGCTGATTGCGGGCGTCCTCGTTATAGTGATTCTCGACCTGTTAGTGCGCGACAAGTCCCGCCTCGGCGATCTCGCCCTGCTGGTCACGGCCGGTGCGCTGCTGCTGATCGGCTGGGAGCCGCATCTGGCCGGCGCCTGGATGTTCCACCGCATGCTGGTGTTCGACTCGTTCGCGCTTTTCTTCCGCGCGCTAATCGCGTTGGCGGCGCTGGTCGCGGTGTGGATGTCGATCGGCTCGGAGGAAGTCAAAGGCTGCGAGCAGGGTGAGTATTACGCCATCCTGCTGGCGAGCACGTTCGCGATGTTCCTGATGGCGGAGTCGGCGAACCTGCTGATGGCGTACCTGTCGCTGGAATTCGTCAGTCTAACGTCCTACATCCTGACCGGATTTCTGAAGCACAATCGCCGTTCGCAGGAGGCGGCGCTCAAGTACTTGATTTACGGCGGCGTCGCCTCGGGCACGATGATCTACGGTATGAGCTGGATTTTCGGCATCGCCGGCTCGCTTGATTTCAACGTGATCAATCACGCCCTGGCGACGGCTGGGCATTCATCGGAACTGACGGTCTTCATCGCGCTGGTCCTGATTCTGGCGGGCATGGGTTACAAGATAGCGTCGGTGCCATTCCACATGTGGGCGCCCGACGTTTATACCGGCGCGCCGATTCCGATCACAACCTTTCTCGCGGTGGCGTCGAAAGCGGCCGGCTTCGCGTTGCTGACGCGCTTTTTCTACCCCGCGATTTCGCAACTGACGGCGGGCGGGAGCTGGCACGCGCTGAGCGGCATCGAATGGCCGCAACTGTTGCTCATCGTCTGCATTATTACGATGACGCTCGGCAATCTTGCCGCGCTTCAACAGGACAACATGAAGCGCCTGCTGGCCTATTCCAGTATCGCGCAGGCCGGCTACGCGCTGATGGGTTTCGTGCTGCTCTCCAACGAGGGCATCCTCGCGATGCTGATTTACCTGTTCGCCTATTACCTGATGGACGCGGGCGCCTTCCTGGTCGTGATGATCGTGGCGAACGCGACCGGACGCGAAGATCTCGGCGCCTATCGCGGACTGGCGTGGCGCGGCGGCGCGGTGCCGGCCATCGCGCTCTCCATTTTCCTGCTCTCACTCACCGGCATTCCGGCAACCATCGGATTCATTGGTAAATTCTATGTATTTGCCGCCGCGATTCGCGAACAATTTTATATTCTCGCGGTGATCGGCATCCTCAACTCGGTGGTCTCGCTCTACTACTACATGCGTCCGATCAAGGCGATGTTCCTCGAACAGCCCGAGGGCGGCGAGACTCCGGTCAAGATGGACGCGTGGAACTACGGCCTGATGGGCGTGCTCGCCGTCGCGACCGTCGTGCTGGGGCTTTATCCGCCACCGATAATTGCCTTCGCCAGCCGCTCGCTGCACTTCTTCGTCGGTCCGATCTAATTCTTGCCCTTCGCCCTGACGCACCGCATCATCAGCGAGAAGCGCGTGTTATATATAGCGTTGCTCGGTAAGGGGACATGGCTTCAGGTCGAACAGCCGATGTTGTAATCGCCGGGGCGGGGCCGGCTGGTCTCGCAACGGCGCTCTATTTGCTGCGTGAGCGGCCGCAGCTGGTTGGACGTATCGTCGCGCTGGAGAAAGCCAGCCATCCGCGCTTCAAGGTATGCGCCGGCGGGCTCATCCCCAAAACCGTCAGCGCTCTCCACGAGCTCGGGCTTGAACTCGGAGTTCCCGCGGTCCAGGTCCGCAGCGGCGCCGCCCGCACCGAGGCGGGCACGATCGAACTGCGCGACCGCGGCGAACCACTGTGCACGATTATACGGCGCGACCAGTTTGACGCCTGGTTGGCGCGCGCCGCGCGTCAGGCGGGTCTCGAAATCGTCGAGAACACGCGCGTGCTCGGCGTCGAGCAGGAACAGGACGCGGTCCGCGTGTTGTGCGATCGCGGCGTCTACGAAGGGCGCGTCGTCGTCGGCGCCGACGGCAGCGGCAGCCGCGTGCGC